>CAKZQV010000368.1 GCA_937141895.1 uncultured Verrucomicrobiota bacterium | reverse complement strand
CAGGTCATAGGTTTTGCACATGTAGGCCACGCAGGCCAAACGGGCCAAACCGCCCCGGATCTTCAGCCCGGAACGCAGCCGCGGATAGTGAACGATAAATTTAAACGGAGCCAGAGGGATGCCGTCTTCATTACCCTCAGTGCGTAGGCGGATCTCTTCGTTATGTTTGTAGTTAAATTTAAACCAGCGCGGATCCCGGTAATGATACTCAATGGGCATCCAGCGGTCGGCCGTCATACTCCAGTTGATCTCGCAAACCGAAAAGCCTTTGCCCAAACCATCCAGCAAGTCTTCAGTCAGGAAGGTGAAGTTCGGAGCCTTTACCAATTGTTCAACAGCTGCTGTAACGTCCTCGTTTTCATTTTCCTCCGGAGCTTCCACCGTTGCCGGAATTCCAGACACGGCCAGTTTACGCGTGGAAAGCACCGAGCCGTAGTGCAGTTCCCGTTCTTCCATCTCGATGGCCAGCGTGAGAAATTTGGAGGGATCCTCCTGGATATCTTTCAGGATGCCGGCCAGTTTGCTGGGGGTAAGCCCGTCCGCCATAGAATCGAATTCCGTTTCCCGAACCGATGCGGTAGGCGTGGCCAGCTCGGTCTGCAGCTGTTTGGTCTGAACCGGTTGCCCCCGATGATCTAAAATTGTTCCGTCTTTCATGATGCCTCCTTAAAGGGAAAATTCCTCGGCGGGTTCGCCGGCTTCCTCAAATCCATAGGTAATGGTTTCTGTCGTTGCCGCGTCTAACCCCAGGAATGCCGCCCACGTTCGGTCGGCATGACCCAGTGAGCTATGGTCTGCCACAAAGCGCGGCGCATTTCCTCCGGTACCGGCTACACAGCGGAGCATATGGAAGTCCTCCCTAATTTCGGGCTGCGTAGGAATCCGGCAGGTCTTGTCCTGGAAATGCTCTTTGCCGCCGCGCGCAAGCGTAACTTTTGACTGAGGGGTGAACACAACGCCTTCAACCACATCCTCGCCGTATTCTTCCTTGGCATCTTCCACCGGCTTTTCACCCATACCCGTCTGGTCCATCTCCCCTCGGGTCATTTTGTAGTAGTTCATGAGCCGATTCATTTCGGTATCGTGTTCCTTAAACTTCTTTTTATGCAGGCAGGATACTTCACGCGTCCAAAGTACATCGCCCACCATTTCCCAGACCCAGAACACCCAGAGGTCGCGCCGGATGCCGATGTCGTTGCCAAAATAGCAATGACCGCCCTGGTAAAGTTCCGGTCGGCCGGCTTGATCATGCTCAACGCCTGAAATCAATTGATAGGAAAGCCATGCATCCAGGCCGTCCACCGGCTGACACATATATTCCTGCATCCACGTATCTTCATCGCCCGTGGCTTCGCGCTCTTCATCAAGCCAGGCCTGACGTTCCTCCAGCGTGAGAAGCCGGCCCATGATCTTATCGGCCAGTCCCCAGCTAACCGCATCAAGAATGGTTGTGGTGTGCAGGCTGAAAGGATTCGATTTCTTTCCAGGCACTGGATACCAGCGGCCTTCTCGAAGCACTTTGCCTTTTTTGGCATCAGCAACCATCCGGGCATAACGGTTTCCTTTGCCGTTGTAGGTTGAAATGATCCGGACAGGAAAGCCCCAGGTCACAATCGGGCGGGCCGCTTTCCACATAGCATCCTGATCGCCGTGAAAAGCAAACTCATCGAGCACCAGTTTGCCGCCCTTCGATCGGAACTGTTTAGGATTACTAGAAAGCGCCAGGATTCGATGACCGGATGCAAACTCAATACAGTAGGCTTTTACATCCTTTTCCTTATCGAGAACGATTTCGCCCAGGTATTTGCTGACCTTATTCATCAGCGTGGCCCAATAGGCGCAGTACTCGATATACTCCTTGGCGGCCGAAAGGTCGGCCGAGGAAAAGAACACATCCATGCCGCCTTCTTTTTTGGTTAGCGATGCATCCTCGACATCCTCAAAGGACTGCACATAGGTCATGCCGCCGCGCCGAGTTTTCTCCCACATTTTGAAGCGCGATTTATCCATCAGGTACTGCACCTGATAGAACATGAAGTACTGGCTTAAATCTACTTTCCGATTTTTCATGATGGGAGCGCCGGAATACCGAGAACCTTTGTTCTGAATTCGTTGGCCGCTTCCCTGGTCAATCCGCCTTCGACGGCCATGTCTGCCACTTCATCCGCAACCTGGGCCACGCGCTGCTTCACCTCGGTCATCCACTTTTTCTGATTCACGCCAGCGCGGGAGAGCCGGGCCACGGCCAGGGAAAGCTCATTAGGATCCATCTGACCAATTCTCGACCAATCGTATTCGTTCATGGCCTGATAGAGCTCGGATTGCATGGTACGAATTGCCGCATCGCCGAGGGCGTTGGCATCGTCTCCGAGCTGTTCGGAAAGAATCAACGCCATATCGGTGGACCGCTTCAGATCCTCGCAATGCTTTTTAAAATCCTTCCCGAACCGGCCGATGGAGGATCGGGATATCTCGAACCCTTGGCCCTGCAGCCATTCCGCCAGCTCATCATAGTTAGAGAAATGATTCGCAATAAGCTGCTCTTCAAGATTCTTGCGGACCGGTTCCGGGAGGGATTTGATTTTACTTGGTGAGGGCATGGTTAGATTAGATTCTGTTCATCCAGCCATTCAACACCCTTCTGGGTGATCTGGTAGACGGGATTGGCTCGGTTTATTTCCCTCTTCTGTGTTTCCTGCATGCCGTGCGAAAACAGATAACGGAGTTCTGCCTCAAACTGATCCTCAGTCAACATCTGGAAACCAGCCACTTTTACGCCGTTTTGCAGAAATAGTTTTTTACACCCTAACGGAGTCGCCGCATTCAGCTGCAGTAAAATTGCATTCCGCAGCAGCTCTTTTTGTTCCCCTGTCAGTTCTTTCATTTGATGCCTTCCTTCTGGTGTTATGTTTTTGCTTTCAGCAGCCCTTTGAGCTCCCCTTGCTCCGAAAGAATGTTGTCGAGAATTCCGCCCTGTGAGATTTGCCGCTGGTTCATCACCTCGACATAGGCCTCCGTTTTTCCCAGACGTTCTTCAAGCTTCCGGACATCACGATGGATGTCGGATCGTCCGCGCCGATCCCCCTGGTCAATCG
>CAKZQV010000367.1 GCA_937141895.1 uncultured Verrucomicrobiota bacterium | reverse complement strand
CAATGGATTCGGGGGTGAGATAAACGGTGGGCGGATCCATTCGGGCGGGGCAGCTTCCATAGAGGGGAAGAAAATCAACCTGCGTCGTCACCCGCTCCCAGCCGAGGCCGCGAATGGAGGGTTCCGGTGCATCGATTGAAGCGCAGGCGGAAGAGATGCCCGGAACCGTCTCGGCTAGATGACCGGCGTCCAGATTATTCCCGTCGTCGAGCATTTCGGCCTGCGTCATATCCTGCGTCGCCGGAGTTTTATCCGGCGCACGAACCACAACGGTTTCCAGCTGATTAATGAAGGGATCAATGCTTTCCGGCTCGTCTGCAAAGAGAGAACAGGATACGAGTGGGAGCAGAAATAAGGATATAGGCCGGATCATAAATAGAGCACCTCATGCATTTGATGCTATATTGAATATTATAAATGCGTACAAATGTCTAAGGGTATATGGTGCAGACAAAAAGAAACCCCGCGCAATGGCGGGGTTCTGCATTTTTCCATCCACCATCGCTGAGCGCTTTGGCGTGACATGATGGAAAAATTAGCCAGCGGAAATAGCTGAAACCGGGCAGGTTGCTTCGCAGATGCCACAGTCGGTGCAGTCATCAGCAGCGATGACAAATTTGCCTTCGCCTTCGCTGATAGCGGAAACCGGGCATTCGCTTTCGCAGGCTGCGCAACTGGTGCAGTCGTCTGAAATTACATAGGCCATGATTGTTCTCCTTGGTTAATTTAGTTAACGGCGGAAACGCTACCACGGGGATTTCCGTATGCACGTCAAAACTCGGTAACCCCGAAAATCGGACGTGGTTTCAATTTTAGGCCCAACTTAAAGTCCGTACGTTTTAAGGAATTTTTCGGTATCGAAGTGCGCTTTGAACAGGGCCACGATGGATTCATGTTTCAACTTATCGTAGAGTTGTATTTTGGTGTTGTTGAAACATTTGTAGAGTGTTGCATCCGTTTCGGCCGTGTCCTTGAGTACGGCAATGGCCGGCAGGCAACTGTCGGCCAATGCGGCTTCTGCAGCCGCATCCGGCATTTTATCGCTTGAACAGGTGAGGATAAGCCCCCCCAGTTTTTTATCGTTCGGTTGGGCATTATTCCAGTCGATGACTTTCTGCAGCCGGCGATGTGAAGCGGCTCCGAGCACGGCAATATCGCGGGGACGCAGCGCGCGATCCGGATCAAAGTTTTCATAGTCGAGTGAAATGATTTTCACTTTCCGGCAGGCCCGATGCCATGCCCCGGCACATTTTCCACCCTTGATGGCGCGGTGATCTTTGAAGCTTTTGCTGATCAGCTGCATAGATGGATTATTGAGATATTTCACGATCGGCATATGGCCGAAGACGTTGAGGTCCGGATTCCATTCCGGGAAGATACGGTTCAGCGCTTCCTCGTTTACAATCTCTTTCATCTGATCGAGTTTTTTTGGCAGGACCTTGTTGAACAGCACACCGGCCACTTTGCTCTTGTGGTGTGAAAAATAGGAAAAGTCCACTTCCAGCTCATCAATCGTCCGGCCAATTCCGCCGCCGACAAGGTACAGAATTTTAGCCTCGAGCATATTGGCCACGCGAGCGTTGGATAGACCGACCACGGAGCCAACGCCAGGGTGTCCGGTGCCTTCAGCAATAATGATTTTTTTGTCGGAAAGCGACTCCATGGTTTCATGGATGTTTTGTTCAAATTTGGCGGTGATTTCCGCTTGATTTTTTCCGGAGATATAATCGCGGGTAACCCCGGAGACGACGCGGACCGGCGAGAGAATGCCCATGTCCGGCATATCAAGGCCGGTGAATTCTTTAACGATTCGGACATCTTTATCAATGCGCTGACCGTTCGGCAGTGTGATCATCTCCTGACCAACCGGCTTGAAATAGCCGATATCTTTCGGATCGATGACATCGCAGATGGCAGAAATGACGCCGAGACTGGCTACGGTTTTTCCCGCATGCTGGCGTTCGCCAGCGATGAATACAACAGGGGGCTTTTTACTCATTCGATGATCTCCGATTTTTTTCTAAGTGTTGTTGATCTTCGGTTCCGTGCAAAGCGAAACCTTCTGTAGATTAATGGCATCAACGGGGCAGGCCTTGAGGCAGGCGCCGCAGCGGATGCATTCATCCTGATTGATCCAGATCAGATTCATTTCGCGGACATAGTCGGTCGATTCCCAGGAAATGGCCCGGCCTTCGTCATCGTGTTCGATGGACTTGAGCATCAGAA
>CAKZQV010000366.1 GCA_937141895.1 uncultured Verrucomicrobiota bacterium | reverse complement strand
TCAGCAAAACCACCAATGAGGAAGCGAAACTGCTCGACGATTATATGGCCTATGCAAAAGCCGTGCGCGCCGGAGAAACCAATGCCATCTGCCCCGACCTTCCCGGGCATTTGCTCGAATTTCAGCTCTACCTCGAGGGAACGGCTGAATTCAAAGCCGATGAAACGCTGGTTTTTCCCAATGCCTGGAAAGAGCTGCTGAGCCTCGAATTCAGCAACCGCCTGTATCGAACGGTCTGGACGCACTATATGCTGGGCAACCTCGCCAGCTCCCACGACATGCCGGATGAGGCTTCCCTCCACTATGCGCTCTGCCGGACCGCTTCGCGGGAAACCGGGCAGGATTATGCGCTGGGCCTCGCCCATGCGTCCTATCGCCGCGACTACCTGGCCCAAACCAACCTGACCAAGCGCATCGAACGTGGAATTGCGGCGGTGGGCTACTATAATCAATCGTGGGACCGCCAACTTAAAACCCACGGTTTGGAACACTTCGAAATTGATATGCGTGAGGCGGCAAAGCAAGGCATTGAACATCCTTCGATGGCCGTCCTTGAAGCCATGGCTCTGTATAACGTGGGGAAAACGAACTTTTTCCAAACATTGGAACGTGTCCCGGACCTTAAAATCACGCCACGACTGGCGTGGTTTATGTATAAAAATGGGGAGGCGGATCTGGCCGAAACCTATCTGGAGCACTGCCCGGAAGACGATGCGCTGGCCAACTGGATCCGCTACCGACTGGCGCAACGTGATGGGAAATCGGCTGAGGCCATCGTGGCCCTGAAAAAATGGTTAACAAACCTGATGTACGATCAGCGCATGGTTTTCCAATTTCGGTATAGCGACAAGGTCTCCAACCGCTCCGCCATTCATGGAAGCCTGGGGACGCTTAATGTTGAGCAGGGACATATGCTCGACGCCCTCGGTTCCTTCATGCAGGCCAGGGCCTATCTGGATGCGGCCTTGATTGCCGAACGCTATCTCGAAACGGATGAATTAAAGCGCTATGTCGATGCGTTGGATCTGCGCGCACCGTATCATCAAATGGCCGAATTTGAAGGCACCGTAAGAACAGAAACGCCCGACAGAACGACCCAGTTACGACTGTCCTATCTCCTGGCCCGCCGCCTTTTCCGTGAAGGCCGGCCGGAGGATGCCCTGCCCTACTACCCACCGGAAATCGCCCGCATCCTTAATAGCTACCTGGATGCCAAAGCGCAAAGCCGCTCAATCTGGAAAAGCCGGGACAAACGCGAGGCGCACCTCTATCACGCCGCCCGGTTGCTACGCTGGCAAGGTATGGAACTGAGTGGAACAGAACTCTACCCCGACTACACCATCGACAATGGACGGTATGCCTGGGCCGGAATTATGAACGAAGATGCCCTCCTGCCCGACCAGGATCCGCCGATGTATGAAAAAACCGCGCCCGCACCTAATCTCCGGTTTCACTCCCGCCATGTGGCCGCCGAACTCGCCGGCGAGGCGGCCGAACTTTCATGGAACAAGCACCAGAAGGCGATGATCCTCTGGAGCGCGGGCAGTTGGATCCAGAACTTCCACCCCAAAGAGGCCGATGTGTATTACAAAGAACTTGCCTCACTCCGGTTCCAGCCCTTGGCAAAAGCGGCAGATCAAAAACGCTGGTTTCCGGAGCCGACCCCCTTGATGGACTATGCCCACCGCTCCGAAGAGTACATTGAACCCAAACGCATCATCAAAGCCGCAAAGGAATACCAGGCGAACTAAGAACTGGGGTTATTGGGTCTCCACCGGGTAGAGCTCGACCACCGGGCGAGCTTATGCACCTGCGTATTCCACAAACCTGCCTGCCGAGCAAATCTTGCCGCGCCCCACAAAACAATTCAGGCGGTATTAAGAAGGCCCGCGGGTTTGCGCATCAATCCAGTTCAGAAAATCGGGATTTCCGTCGGTGATGGGCATGCAGACGATGCAGGGCGTTTCGTAGACATGCAGTTCCCGGATGCGGGCGACGAGCTCATTTTTCCGATCATTGGACGTTTTCAGGATCAGAGCCACTTCTTCATCTTCGCAGATTTGGCCTTTCCACTGATAGATCGATTGAATGCTGCCGAGCAGGTTGGCGCAGGCGGCCAGACGTTCTTCCACCACCGTGCGGGCGATCATTTTCGCCTCAACCTGATCCTTTGCTGTAATATAGATTAAATATGGGTGCATAGAAAATTACAGCCCCGAGGAATCGAACGAATTTGAAGAACCCGCCGGCCGGGGGCCTTTTTCGTTACGCCAGCGCCCTTCCACCCCATGGAACAACCAGTCGGCTTCATGCACCCCCCACTCGCCGGGCGGATAGGGAAACGGTTTGAGCTTCTCGAGGTTTTCCAGAATCGGCTGCACCACTTTCCACTCGGCCTCCACCTCGTCGGAACGGGTAAAGAGTGTGGAATCACCGTGGAGCGTATCGAGCAGCAGGCGCTCATACGCTTCGGGCAAGGATTTGTTCCATTTTCCGGAATAAGAAAAATCCATATCCACATCTTCCACCACAAATCGCATACCGGGGCGCTTGGTGCCGACTTTCAGAAAAATCCCTTCGTCGGGCTGAATGCGAAAAATCAGAGTATTGGGTTTGATGCGCGTGATATCGCAGACATCGTCCTCACATTCCACCTGCTCGAAGAGCTGCAACGGCGGAACCTTGAACTGTACGGCCACTTCGGTGGTTTTCCGCGCCATCCGCTTTCCGGTACGCAGCAGGATCGGCACCCCGGCCCAGCGCCAGTTATTAATCTGCATGCGCAGAGCGACAAAACATTCGGTATCGGAATCCGGATCAATGCGATCTTCATCGCGATAGCCCGGTGTTTTATTTCCATTTGAATCTAGACCCGAATGGTACTGACCGCGACATACGGCATCGCTGATATCCTTGCGGATATCGAGTTTCATGGCGTTGAGCACTTTGACTTTTTCGTTTCGGATGGATTCTGCGGCAAGGTCTCCCGGCGCTTCCATGGTGATCAGACAGAGCAACTGGAGCAGATGATTCGTCACCATATCGCGCACCGCGCCATATTCATCGTAATACCCGCCCCGCCCTTTTTCCATCCCGACCGTTTCGGCGGCGGTGATCTGAATATGGTCGATATAACTGCGATTAAATACCGGCTCAAAAATGGCATTGGCAAACCGGAAGGAGAGCACATTCTGCACGGTCTCTTTCCCGAGGTAGTGGTCGATGCGATAAATCTGCGATTCATCGAGATATTTAAGCAGTGCGCCATTCAGTGCTTTAGCGCTTACGAGATCACGGCCAAACGGCTTTTCAATCACCACGCGCGCCCAAGCCGAGTCCGCCGGGTCATAAACCAATCCGGATTCCTTCAGTAAGCGTGCCGCCACTTCGAAAAGGTCGGGAATGATCGAGAGATAAAACAACCGGTTTTCCGGATAGGTTTCCACATCCTGGAACTTGGCCTTCAGATCGGTGTAGGCATCTTCCGATGAAATATCACCTTTATGATAATGAAGATGTTCAACAAAACGCTCAACGGTTTCATCCTCCGTGGGCAGACGGGAAAATTCCCGAATCGAATCGGCCATCATGTTGCGAAAAATTTGATCGTCATAGTCCCGCCGCGCAAAACCGACAATCGTAAAGCGGTCGGGCAGCAGATTTTGGGCATAGGCAATATACAGGGCCGGGATCAGCTTGCGATGGGTCAGGTCACCAGACGCGCCAAATATTACAATCGTAACCGGATCGTTCACGCGGGTTTCTACAACAGGGCCGGAAGGGGTCATCATCATCTCCAATTAATGTCGGGGATGCTACACAGGCTTCCCCCGATTTTCAACGCTTGCGATGGTGCCGTTTTATCGTTACGTTTTAATGATCTAATTTATGAAAATTCTCGCCCGATACCTGTTCATGAACCTTTTCCAGCCGCTGATCTATCTGCTGCTGGCTTTTTCTTTGCTGTTCATTATCGGCGATCTCATGGATAACGCGGACGAATTTCTCAAGGCCGGGGCGTCGCCCATGCTGATGCTGCACTACTACAGCCTGCAACTGCCCTCGCTGATTATCTACATCGTGCCCATCTGCCTTCTGCTCGCCACGCTCTACAGCCTCTCCCAGTTGACTCGCCATAGTGAAGTGGTGGCCATGCGCGCCAGCGGCATCAGCATCTACCGCATTGTGCGCCCCTACATGCTGCTGGGTTTTTTCTGCTTTATCTTCACCGCCGTGGTGAACGAGGTCACCGGCCCGCGCTTTGCTTACCGGGCGCATCAATTGCTGGAGAGCAAAACCAAAGCGTCCGACGATGTCTATTTTGAAAAGATCGCCTATAAAAATCCAACCGTTGGACACGAATGGTATATCGGCGGATTTGATACCCGCAGCTATACCATGACCAATGTCACCCTGCGTATCCGTCGGGCCGACGGCTCAGACCTCTCGAAAATTACGGCAAAAAAAGGGCACTGGCTTGATCGGCGCTGGTGGTTTGAGGATGGCGTGATCCTGCATTTCGACGAAGCGAACAACGTGCTCAATGAAGAGACCGAAGAATTCCAAACCAAGGAAATGAGAACACTCAAAGAACGGCCCGAGGAATTCATGCGCGAGGCCAAGGATGCCGCGCACCAAAGCTCACTGGAGCTGCTCGAATACATCCAAACCCACCAGCATCTGTCCCGCAAAGATATCCGTAGCGACTGGGTCGATTTCCACCATAAACTGACCATGCCGTTCGTCTGCCTGATCGCAGTACTTATCGGAATTCCCGTCGGCGCACATACCGGCCGCAAAGGAGCGCTCGCCGGGATTATGATGGCCATCAGCCTCTTCTTCGGCTTCTACGCCACCCAGTTTACCATGGAATATCTCGCTAAACAGATGTTCATCCAGCCCTGGGTCGGGGCCTGGACCGCCATCATCGCCTTCTTCGGCATCGGTAGCGTCATGATTTACCGCATGAGATAAATAAGGAGCAACCATATGATTTCAAAAGAACGCGCAATGGAACACCTGATGGATCTGCTGGCCGTGGAAGGACCGACCGGGCAGGAATCGAAGGTGGTTTCGGCCATCTCCAGAAAACTGATTGCGGCTGGATGCAAAAAGACGTGGATCAAAACCGATGACGCGCACAAGCGCCTCGGCAAAGGCTTTGAAATCGGCAATTTGATCGTAAAACTTCCCGGAACGGTCAAAGCGCCGCGCATCATGTTCTCCGCCCATATGGATACCGTGCCGCTCTGCAAAGGTGCAGTGCCGGTGATTAAAGGCAACCGCGTGGTCGCCAAAGGCAATACAGGGCTCGGCGGCGATGACCGCTCGGGCTGCGCGGCCATGGTTACGCTGTGCGAAACCATCCTGAAAAATAAGATCCCCCACCCGCCCATTACCTTCCTTTTCCCGATTGCCGAAGAAAATGGTCTGCATGGATCCCGCATGGTTCGTTTTCCAGACCTTGGAAATCCAACGATGGGATTTAACCTTGATGGCCAGTATCCGAACGAAATTGTCATCGGTGCCATGAGTGCCGTACGCTGGACCGCAGAGATTAAGGGAATCTCCACCCACGCCGGACTGGAACCGCATAAAGGAATTTCCGCCGGCGTCATCGGGGCAAAAGCCCTGGCAATGGTTGAAGAAAAAGGATACTTCGGAAAAATCGTCAAAGGGAATCGCACCGGCACCTCCAACCTCGGTACCATCAACGGCGGTGAAGCCAGCAACCAGGTGATGGATACCTGCATGCTGACGGGCGAGTGTCGCAGCCATAGCCCGGCTTTCCTGAAACAGATTATCAAGGTCTACAAGGACAGCTTTGAAAAAGCCGCCAAAAGCGTCATGAACGATAAAGGAAAATGCGGCAAAGTGAAGTGGAGCGTCATTTCGGATTACCACGCCTTTAAACTGAAGAAATCAGAACCCTGCGTGCAGATTGCATCAAAAGCCGTACAACTCATGGGCAAGAAGCCCAATCCGCTGGTCATGGATGCCGGTCTCGATGCGAACAATTTTAATGAAAAAGGGCTGCCGACCGTCACACTCGGCACCGGATCGCATAAATTCCATCAGGTCGAGGAATATGTGGATATCAAAGAATATCTCTTCGCCTGTGAGGTACTGCTGAAGATCACGGAACTTTCGGCCTATTAAAAACGGGGCTCAACGGCTCGCAAACCCCTCAACGACCACATACAGCTCAAGCCGCACCTCAATACTTTCATACGAAACGCGGCACTGAAATTATCGGTATAATGCGGAAATCGCCCAATTTCCGGCAATAAAAAGCAGGGTAGGATTGTCTTTATTTAACGCCCATGAATTGGGAAGGTTTTTATCAGTTTTTATGAAGCAATCTTCGACATCCAAACAAGGCCTCACATTAATCGAGGTTTTACTGGCCATGGTCATTCTCAGCGTGGGCGTTTCGTCCCTGATGATGGCCATGTCGCGCTGTCTGGCCGTTGTCCGAACAGCCCGCGACCGCAATATCGCTCAGGGCCTGATCCAACGCATCGATATGGATTACCCGATCGAGAAGGTCGATATGGCCGAGTTGGTGGAAGAGGGCGAATTTGAGGATATGGAGGGATATACCTGGTTCCGGGAAATACAGATTGTCGATGAGGAAGAACGGCCCGGCCTGTTTTTGGTCACCCTCCGCGTCCAATGGGCAGAACGCGGCCGCGAGGCCTATGAAGAGATCATGATGTATAAATATGCCCCGAATGCAGAAAGCATCACCAGCCAGGTGAACTGAATTTAAATTGAAAATTGGAAGACACAGTTTAATCAACAAGCGCGCGCCCTCTCCCCCGCGCCCCCTCTCCCGTCTGGGCTTCACTCTGCTGGAGTTGTTGGTGGCCATTACGATTATGGTGGTGGCATTGTCCATTGCTTTTCAGGCGTTCGCCGCCACCATTCGCGGCTGGCGACGCGGCCTTGAGGTGATGGAGGGCATTCAGCATGGTGATTTTGCCTTGAAGCAGGTGGTCTCGGCCCTGAACTCTACGATCTATTTCAGGAACGACCGCCGGACCTATGCCTTTACATTCGAGAAAGATTCTTCTGGCGGATTGCCAGCCGACACCATTCGATTTGTCACTTCAAGCGGCGCCATGATGCCCTACGACTCGCCGTTCGCGGCCGGCCCACACCGGCTTAAACTTTATATTGATGACGAGGATGGCTACCCCGCACTTTTTGCAACCGCTATGCCAGCCGTCCCCAATGCCGACGACGAAGAAGAGGAGCTTGAGGGCGATCCGATTCTCGTTTCACGCGAGGTCCAGGGATTGGAAATTCTGGTCTGGGACGAAGAAAATGAAGACTGGACCGAAGAGTGGGAAAAGGAAAACTCAGTCCCCGAACGGATCAGCATTTCCATTTACGTGGCCTCCGAAGATGAAGATGAAGAACCGATCGTCTTTTCGCGCGTATTGAATATTCCAGTCGCAGAATCGCTACGCGACAACCTGGCAAGCCCAACCATCCAGAGCAGCGACAATCGATAATATGGAAAAATACAAACATCCAGACCTTGGAAAAGAAGGTGCCGCCCTGGTGGTTGCACTCTGGGTACTCATTATACTTTCACTCATCGTTGGCTCCTTTGCCTTTGAGGTAAATCTTGAAAGCATTCTCGTTTCGCATAAACGGAAAAAATGGAAAGCCGAAATGCTGGCCCACTCCGGACTGGAATACGGCAAAGCCATCCTCGACCAACAAGCCCAGGCGAAACAGCTGGAAATTGAGGATCTGGATGAGGACAAAGACGGCTTTATGCAGGCGGCGCTATTCGCGAAGCGCGGTCTTTCCAACTCATCCACCATCGAATTTGATGACGGCGGCAAGTTTACCGTGAATATCGAATCCGCCGAAGCTGGCCGTAATATCAACATGCTCAACCGCCAGCAATGGCTCGAAATCCTCGAAATGGCCAACGTCCCGTCCACAGAATGGGATGCCATGATTTACTGCCTCGCGGACTGGATTGACCCAAATGATAACCACGGCCTCAACGGTGCCGAATCCGATGATCCGTTTTATGAAGACGCGGGCTACCCTGTAAAGAACGGCCCGCTGGACAGCGTGGAAGAATTATTGCTCATCAAAAACTGGGGGCCGGACATTCTCTATGGAAAACCGGCCGACGACGAAAGTGATGAAATTTTCGGCATCTACGACATTCTGACCGTATGGGGCGACGGCAAAGTAAATCTCAACACCGCCTCCGAGGACTTGCTGCTGAGCTTTGCCGAATATGAAGATTGGGAACTCGAAAGTGTATTCGAAGCCCGCATGGGCGAGGATATGGAAGATGGCACGCTGGATGACGGCATCCGCAACCTAGCGGCAGTCGGAGCCGATGCTAATAAATTTAAATTGCAAAGTACATTTGTGAAGGTAACTTCTGTGGGAGATAGTTTTGGCAATCAGTATCAGATCGAGGCCATCCTCCTGCTCAAAAATAAGGACTCCGTAGTAGTTTATTGGAATGAAGGACCTGTTAAACAAAATTAAGAAATTTCGGGAGAAAACGGTGACGGCGGCCTGCCGCACGCCCGTTGGCATCGAATGGACCTCCGTGAAAATTTCGCAGGAGGGCCATCAATCGCTTCATCAGGACCAGATCCTGATGGACCTGCCCATGGATATTCCGCTCGAAGCGCTGGAAGACGTCGATATTCCGGACCTTTCGGATCACCTAAAAGGGGAAGTCACCGTAGCGCTCCGCGCCTCCGAACTGCTGATGCGGACCCTCGATGTTCCGACCGCCGATCCGCAGGAAATTTCCGATATGGTCGAGTTCCAGGTGGATAAAATCTCGCCCTTCCCGATTGATCAACTGGCGGTTTCCCACGAGACGCTGCAAACGTCTGAGGGTGCTGCACGAATTTTGATCGCATCCGCCAGACGGAAGCGGATTGATGCGATTGGCACCACCTTTTCCCAACACGGCACCCGCATCCACAGTATCGATGCCCGGGTGCTCGGCTGGCTTCAACTTCTTCAGGACGGCGATAAACTCGACGAAGGAGCCTGCGAAATTCTGCTGATCAGCGACGGCATCGATTTCATTCTCGCCGTCCTGCACCATGGAAACCCCCTGATTTTCCGACCCTTGGAAGCCAACCTGGACGACATGAATGTGGTCGATGAACTGACCTATGAGATCGGCTATACCCTGACCATGCTCGATGCCGAGCATGATCTCCCGGAACCGGAAGCGCTTACCGTGTGGAGTATTGAAACCATCCCTGCTGCGCTGGTCTCAAAACTAAAAGAAAAGTCCGGCCTCAAGGTGAACTGCAACAGCCTGCATGAACTGCCTCCTTTATCTGAGGGCATCCTGCGCCGCACGATCAGCCCCCAACCCCGGATTGAACTCATCCCGTCCGAATGGATCGAGCAGGAAAATAACCGAAAAATGCGCAAACAGTTTGCGGTCATCTCCGGAAGTATCGCCGCCATCTGGCTCAGCATTCTCCTGATTTTCCTGACCGTGTTTAAGGTGCGGGATGTAAAACTCGCCGGCATTCAAAAAGAGTATAATACCATTGAATCGCTGGCCCAGCAGGCCAAGCAGAATCAGGAAAAGCTGGATAAATTAAAAGACAGCTCCGACCGCACCTATTCCTCCCTCGAATGCCTGCGCGAAGCCACCCGCCTGCTGCCCGCCGGCGATATTGAATTTGCTTCGTATAACTACAGCAAAGAAAAAGGCGTAACCCTGCGAGGGACTGGACGCGATAAAAGCATCGTCACCGACTTCTTCACCACGCTCAATAAATCGGACCTTTTCGATGGCGTTCGCAACGAGTCTATCACCGATAAAACGACCAAGGGGGTCCGGCGCACGGTCTTCTCCGTCACCCTTCCGATTGCAGACAAGGGAGGCGAATCATGAAAATCACCCAACGCGAAATGACGCTCGGCATCGTCACCCTCACCTGTATACTCGGGGGACTCTCCTGGTATATCGTCAACGGGAAATTGGATCAACACAAGGCCAACAAAGCCCGCATTACGGGCCTGAAGCAGGATATCCGCCTCGCGAAAGCCCGGGTAAAAATGCAGGAAGATTGGATTGAAGAACTCAATGAACTCCAGAAAGACCTCCGGGTTTTTGATACCCAGCAGAAATCGGTATCGCCGGAGCTCATGAAGACGGTCAACACGATCGCAAAAAAACACAGTCTCAACATTACCCGAAGCCAGCCCCGCAGTGAGAAACCCACCGGCGACCTTTTCGAACTGGCCATTAACTGCACTTGGGAAGCAAAGCTCAGCCAATTGGTCAATTTTCTGACGGAGCTCCAGCAGCAAGGCGTTCGCTACGATGTGCGCACGCTGAACGTCACCCCGGTCGGAAGAAACAGCGGCAGACTGAAAGGCAATATGGTCATTCACTGCGCCTACACCCGCAAACCCGGCGGAGCAAACCCAGCGGCGGATCAACAAGCGAAGAACTAAATGAATATCGCAGCCATTTCCACCGGCCCCTATATGGAGATGTGCTATCTCGTCTGGGGCCCCGAACAGAAAGCCCTCGTTTTTGATCCCGGTTTCGACGCCGCCATGATTTTCCAATCATTGGAAGAACATGGCGTAGAAGTCGCAGCCTATGTGCTCACACACACGCATTATGATCACATCAACGCGCTGGCCGACCTGTATGAAAAATGCCCCGCGCCCATCATCGTGCACTCCAAAGACTGGGCCTGGGCTTTTGATGATCGCAACAACGGCGCGCCCTACTATCCGGTACCGCGCAAACCCGAAACCGAAGATATCCAATGGTTGGAAACGTCCAAGGATTGGAAAATTGCCGACCTCCATTTCCAAGTATTGGAAACTCCGGGCCATACGCCTGGCGGATGCTGTCTCCATTTTCCAGAAAGTGAAATCCTGATCTGCGGAGACACCCTGTTTAAAGGATCCTGTGGCCGGACCGACCTGCCGGGCGGTGATCCGCGTCAGTTGAAGGATTCGTTAAAACGGCTTAAACAGTTGCCGGATGAAACCCGTATTTTTCCGGGGCACGGCGAAGGCAGCACGATCGGCGACGAAAAAGCCACCAACTTTTTTATGCAGTGATGGGGTCTCAGGTCGATCGGTCCAAGGTCAAAAGTCGCAGGGACCTTCGACTGTGGACGGCCTATCGGGGCAGTTTAATATCGCGCCGGATGTAGGTCGGAACATCCAGATCTTCATTATTATGAATGGTCGGATCACTTCGGGAAAACTCCCCTTTTCCGGTCGTTTCCAGCATCAGCTCACCCTGGCCGGGATTCACATTTTTAGTAAAACTCAGGCCCATTTGACGGTTATTATCGACCAACGCTTCTTTCCACTGTTCCGCCACCAGCGTGATGGCAGACAAACGACCTTCAAATCCGGAATCGATCGCCACGCCGAAATTCAGCCAGACCTCCTCCGGCAGCTTTTCCTGCAGCCGGGTCATGACCTCATCCACTTCGCTCAGTTTCAGGTCGTGCCCGCCGGTCAGGCCAATCACCACACCGGCGGCCCCTTCCAGCATCCGGCCTTTATTCAGCAAACGATGCGTCAACAAGGTATCCGCAACGACTTTTGCCCGATCTTCGCCCGATCCATCCGCGCTGGCAAAATTACAAAAGCCGTCGCAATTGCGCAGCATCGTATGAATGCAGGCAAAATCGAGGCCGACCAAGCCATTCCGGCTCAGCAGACGAACCAAAGAAAAAATACCGTCCATCATCACCTGATGGCTCCGGGCGTAGGCCTGCTCAACGGGAAGTTCGGCATCGGACCGATCAACCAGCCGCTCATTTTCAATCCGGATAATGGCATCGGAATGAGTCCGCAGTTTTTTCAGCGCATCGTCAGCAACGCGCGCGATTTTTGCACCCTCAAATTTAAACGGCGTCGCCACCATCGTGAGCACCAGTGCGCCGGCCTCGCGCGCAATGCGCGTAATAACGGGTACTGCACCAGAACCGGTTCCTCCGCCCAGACCCGCAACAATAATCAGCAGATCCACCTGGCGCAGCTGTTTCCGAATATTGGAAGAATCCTTCTCGATCGACTGACGACCGAGCTCGACATCCCCGCCAGAGCTCAGCCCGCGCGTGATGGTCGAACCCACATGAATCGTCTTCTTTATGCCGATCGCTTCAAGCACCTTGGTGTCGGTATCGATCGCCACCGCGTCAATGTCCGGATTCAGGGAAGCCATCGCAGCTACCGCGCGGGCACCGCTACTGCCGACCCCCATCACTAAAATCTTCGGGGCCCGTACAGTTCTATCTGTTGCCTGCTCAGTCATGGACATTGCCCCAGAAAAGTTTAACCAGTTTAGACCCAAACGAGGTTTTTTTCCCGGGCTTGTTCAGCGAGGCCGCATAGCGAATGGCGCCGACATGACAAGCATAGCGCGGCCCATCTTTGGTGGACGGCAGGCCATGAACATCAAACGGTTTGCCATGAATGCACGGTACGTTGAACACCTTCTGCCCCAGATCACGCGCACCATTCAAAAAGGAGCCGCCGCCCGTAAGCAGTACCCCGGCGCTCAGCGGCACATTCGGGCTCTGCCGCTCAATCTCTTCTTTCACTAAAGTGAAAATCTCTTCCATACGCGCATTGATGATGGTGTTGAGCGTCACGGCACGCACCATTTTTCCACTGAAACCGTGCGAAGCGGCGGGGATGGAAATATTATGATCCCGTTCCATCAGGTTGGTCAGTGCACTGCCGTCTTTCACTTTCACCGCTTCCGCCTGACTCAACGGAATCTGAAGGCCGACAGAAATATCGTTGGTGACGTGCTCGCCGCCGACCGCGAGCGATCCGGCCGCCTGAATAAAGCCATCATAGTAAAGCGTAAAATCGGTCGTTCCCCCGCCGATATCAATCACCAGCACCCCGGCTTTTTTCTGCTCCTCCGTCACCACGGCCATCGCAGAGCACAACCCGCTGAAGACCGCATCGGTGCAGGGAATCGGCGCATCGTCCACCAGTTTACGGAAATTATCCACGGCGCTGCGTTTCCCATGAATGGAGAGCATATCGACCCGCAGCTCCTC
>CAKZQV010000365.1 GCA_937141895.1 uncultured Verrucomicrobiota bacterium | reverse complement strand
CGAGCAGTGGGCCCAGTTTGATAAAAAACTGCAACAGGAGGAGGTCTGGATTCGCAAAGGTATCAAGGCGCGGCGCACGCGGAATGAAGGCCGTGTCCGGGCTCTAGAGAGAATGCGCGATGAACGGCGCGCGCGGCGGGTGCAGTCGGGCTCGGTGAATATGAAGGCGCTGGAAGCCGGCGTTTCCGGACGTAAGGTGATCACCTGCAAAGATATATCCTACGACTACGACGCACTGTCCATCGTTGAAAATCTCGCCCTCGATATTATGCGCGGGGATAAAATCGGGATTATCGGCCCGAATGGCTGCGGCAAATCGACCTTAATCAAACTGCTCTTAAAACAGCTGGATCCCAAAACCGGGACGGTGGACCACGGCACTAAACTGGAAGTCGCCTATTTTGATCAGCACCGCGCAATTCTGGAAGAAGATAAAAGCGTAGCGGAAAATATTGCGGTCGATGAAACCATCACGATCGCCGGCCAGAAAAAGCACGTTTTGGGCTATCTTCAGGATTTCCTCTTTTCCCCGGACCGCGCCCGCTCACCGGTTTCGATTCTGTCCGGCGGGGAGCGCAACCGCCTCCTGCTGGCCAAACTCTTTACCAAGCCATCGAACGTGTTGGTACTGGACGAACCGACCAATGACCTGGATGTAGAGACGCTGGAGCTTCTGGAAGAGCTGCTGGCCAGCTATGAGGGCACCCTGCTTCTCGTGAGCCATGACCGCTCGTTCATCAACAACGTCGTGACCAGTACGTTGGTTTTTGAGGGCGACGGACAGATCGGTGAATATCCCGGCGGATATGATGATTGGTTGAATCAAAGGCAAGAGGCATTAGGCACTAGGCAAGAGGCCGCTACATCGCAACCGGAAAAAAAGGTTTCCACCCGGAAACTTTCCAATAAAGAGCGGGAAGAGCTGAAGAATCTGCCCATACGCATTGAAGAGCTGGAAGCCGAACTTGAAGAACTCCAGACGGCCATGACCGATCCATCGTTTTACCAGAAAGATCCGGCCGAAATTCAGGCCGCCACCGCCCGCGCCGAGGCCATCCCGGAAGAACTCGAAAAAAGTTTTGAACGCTGGGACAAACTCGAGCGTCTATGATCCCAAACCACGGAATCACAGGTTGCTGCCATACCCCCTTTGGCACCTCCTGTGAGGAAGTGTGACACTTGGGGCCACGAGGTCAGGTCATACTTCACCATCCGTGGTTTTCTTTTTTTCCGCTTTCGCAGATGTTATTCGTTGAGGATTATGGGTTATTAGGCTTCCGGAGCGATCCGATTAACGATTAACTCTTTATTACACGAACCGAAGATTCAAACTTCATGAAACGGCTGATCTGGAATAAGCATACGAAGCTCGTGGCAAAACATGCCGCGGGTTGGTTCTGCATTGTGGCTGGCCTGATCATGTGCATTACGCCGGGTCAGGGTATTCTGACGATCCTGATCGGCATCTACCTGCTGGCCGACGAAATTCCACTGTTTGGAAGAATGCGCGACGGACTGGAGCACCGCTTCCCGAAAACCGCAGAATTTGTCCACAAACAAAAAGACAAACTCCACGCCCGGTTCCACCGATCAAAGCCTGAAAATGAAGAGGTAGGGCGGAGTGTCCCCACTCCGCCGAAATCGGACGACTGAGGGATATGAAACCGGCTGATGCCTGAATTTTTAACGCGAAGGCCGCTATGAACTCAAAGTTTCGCAAAGCTTTGCGTACCTTTAGATCCTTGGCGACCTTTGCGTTGAGATCAATTACTAAAGGTCGAACCCGAAGTATTCGACGGCGTTGTTGTAGCTTATATTTTCGATCATTTCTCCGAGCAGGTCCATATCGGCCGGAAGCTCGCCGTTTTCTACATCGCGACCAATGAGGTTGCAGAGAATGCGGCGGAAATATTCGTGACGCGGATAGGACAGGAAGCTACGCGAATCAGTCAGCATGCCGACAAAGCGACTGAGCAGACCGAGCACGGAAAGTGCATTCATCTGCTTTTCCATGCCGTCCTTCTGATCTAGGAACCACCAGCCCGATCCGAACTGCATTTTGCCGGGGAATGAGCCATCCTGATAGTTACCGATCATGGTGGCGAACAGTTCATTATCAGACGGGTTGATATTATAGAGGATGGATTTGGCCAGCTGATCGGAAGAATCCAGACGGTCCAACAGTTTTACAAAGCCGGGGCCCTGACGGTAATCGGCGATGGAGTCAAATCCGGTATCCGGACCCAGTGCATTAAACAAACGGGTGTTGTTGTTGCGGAACACGCCCACATGGAACTGCTGGGCCCAGCCGCGCGAATGGTTCATCTTGGCGGCTTCATAAAGAAACGCCGCAAGGAATTTATCCTGTTCTTCCTGCGTAGCCGCACCGCCGGTCATCACTTTGTTATAAATGGCATCCAGCTCAGCCCCGGAGGCTTCCGCATCCGGGACATAGGCGACGCCATGGTCTGAAAGGCGGCAGCCGACAGAGTGGAAAAAGTCGTGGCGACTATCCACGGCGGCGACCAGTGCCTCAAAATTATTGATCTCCTGCCCTGCCGATTTTTCCAATGATTGGATATACGCTTTATAGGCTTCCGGATCCGCCAGATTGGCCGCTTTGTCTGGGCGGAACGTAGGCAGCACTTTGCATTCAAACCCAGCAGCGGCAATCTGCTGATGATCGTTCAGATCGTCAATCGGATCATCCGTGGTGCAGACCAGCTTGACGTTCATTTTGCGCATCATGTTCCGCGCACTGAACTCCGGCGTCCTAAGTTTTGCGGTGCACTCCTCATAAATTTCATCGGCCGTGGCCGAACTGAGCAATGTGTCGATATCGAAATAGCGCTGCAGTTCAAGATGCGTCCAGTGGTAGAGCGGATTGCGCAAGGTCTGCGGGACGGTTTCCGCCCATTTATCGAACTTCGCTTTCCAGGGTGCGGAACCCGTAACAAACTCTTCTTTCACCCCATTGGTGCGCATCGCACGCCATTTATAATGATCGCCACCGAGCCAGCATTCGCCGATGTTGTCATACTGCTTATCCTGCGCCACCTCTTCCGGCGGCAGATGGCAGTGATAATCATAAATCGGCATGTGCTTTGCATGTTCGTGGTATAGTCTGATTGCAGTTTTTGTCTGGAGGACAAAATCCTCATCCATAAATTTTTTCATTCGATAACTCCTGATTCTTAGATCCACTGGGTGTGGAAAAATTCACCGCGTGGTTTGTCCGTTCTTTCATAGGTGTGCGCACCGAAATAATCGCGTTGCGCCTGCAGCAGGTTGGCGGAACCGCGGGCCGTACGGAAGCCGTCATAGTAAGATAGCGCTGAGCTCATCGCCGGACAGGCAATTCCTGCACGGGTCATATTGGCCACCGCTGTACGCCAGTGCACCTGTGCCTCACCTACCGTTTCAGCAATCAACGGATCGAGCAACAGATTGCTCAGGTCCGGATTGCGCTCAAAGGCTTCCTTGATGGTCCGTAGCAGCGTGGAGCGGATAATGCATCCACCTCGCCAAAGCTGCGCCAACCCGG
The DNA here is from genome assembly GCA_937141895.1 of uncultured Verrucomicrobiota bacterium. Taxonomy (GTDB): domain Bacteria; phylum Verrucomicrobiota; class Kiritimatiellia; order Kiritimatiellales; family Pontiellaceae; genus Pontiella. Next base: position 9,245 of record CAKZQV010000365.1, on the reverse strand, counting down.
CCAGATCGATCTTCCAATTTTTATCTTTGGAGGTCTGCTGGATGAGCTGAAACCCCTGCGCATAGGAAATAATCTTCGACCCGAACAGGGCTTCTTTAATTTCCGCCACAAAATCATCCGGTTCAATATTCAGTTTCGTCTTCGGTCCCGGCAGCCATTCCGCGGCCTGTACACGGTCCGACTTGAGAGCCGAAAGGCAGCGGGCGAATACCGCCTCGCCGATCAACGTCAAGGGTTCGCCCGCATCCAGCGCAGCAATCAGGGTCCATTTTCCGGTCCCCTTCTGGCCCGCGGCATCGAGAATGAAATCGACCGTCTGTTCACCGTCTGCGGTTTCATAGCCCAGGATGTCGCGTGTAATTTCAATGAGGTAGGAATCGAGCTTCCCTTTGTTCCAACGACCAAACACTTCGGACATGGCGACGTTAGACATACCGAGACCGTCGCGCATGACCTGATAGGTTTCGCAGATCATCTGCATGTCGCCATACTCTATGCCGTTGTGTACCATTTTCACAAAGTGACCGGATCCGCCGGCACCGATCCAGTTGACACATACCGCGCCTTTCGAAGTTTTTGCAGCGATCGCTTCAAAAATCGGCTTAATCAGCTCCCAGGCCCCTTCAGAACCACCGGGCATGAGGGCCGGACCGTTCAGCGCGCCCTCTTCGCCGCCGGATACGCCGCACCCGACGAAGAGCAGGCCCTGCTCTTCGCAAAGCGCGATACGACGATCGGTATCTTCCCACTGCGAGTTCCCGCCATCAATCACGACATCGCCCTCTTCCAGGAGCGGCATCAGCTCGCTCAGCACAGAATCCACCGGAGAACCGGCTTTGATCATGATCATGATTTTGCGCGGACGCTCAATAGATTCGACAAATTCCTTGAGCGAATTCGCATGAACAACCCCTTCGGAATAGGCCGATGCAAACGACGTGCGCAGACCTTCGTCCCAGTCATAACAGGAGACGATGAAATTCTTGGAGACCATATTTCTGGCTAGGTTGGACCCCATGACGCCCAGACCAATCATACCGATATTACTTGTGCTCATTTAAACCTCGATTTTTATTTAATCTTTAAACTTTTCCCGGTAGGCCCAGAGACCGAGCGCCGGATTACTGATGTAGAAAATTTCTTCACCGTCCGGCAGGGTGTTCCAGCCGTCCTTGAGTTCATCTGGATTATACCGCGCCGCCATTTCAGCATACGGTGCGGCCTCAAAACCCACCGAGCGAACTTCATCCAGCGTGACGTCATCGCCCGGACAATAGGTAATATTAAAACGGCCTTCCGACGAACCGTGAATCAGATGCGCCGCAGCCCCCAGATTGGAACGCAGCTCCTCATCCTCTTCCACATAGTTCAAGGTGGCCGGCGTGCCGCAATAGCCAAATTTACGAATCAGTTTATCGATGGTCGGATCTTCGCCGAATTCTTTCAGAGCAGGAGCCAGCACAATCAGTTCACCATCATCGGCAATCGCCATCCGGGTGCGGTAAACCGACTTATTTCCAAGCCAGGTGCTCTGGAATTCATGGGGATCTAGATACACCACGACTTTTTTGGGCTCGCGGTCGAGCAGCGTGATATTTACCGCACGCGCGAGTTTGCAGGCCTCTTCGAACACGGCCACCTCTTCACCGGCATAAAATCCACGCATGTGCATTTCGCCGGTGTCATAATCCTGCTCCATGACGGTCAGGATATAGCTGATCGGCAAATCCGAAAGATAGGTCTCCACGGCATGATTAAACAGGCGACGCACCGGCGAATCCGTTTGACCCAACAGGTTTTCAATGCCGGCCACCGCACCGAGGAAATGCGATTTATTGATGATGTCGGAACCGCCGGCACCCACCACAATATTTTTGGTGTAGTTGGCCATGCCGACCACTTCGTGCGGAACGACCTGGCCGACAGAAAGAATCAGATCATAGCCGTTAAACAGCATCTGGTTAACTTCAACACCGACCGTGTAGTTCACCTTGCCGTCGGAAAGTTCCGACAACATATCGCCAGAGATCTCGCCTTTACGAACCACTTCATTACGCCAGTCGTGCACCTTGAAGACATCCCGTGGAATATCTTCGCCAAACATCATACGCAGCTGTGCTTCCGTCATCGGGTTGTGCGTTCCAAGGGTTGGAAGAATATCCACGTCCACGCCTTCGGCCGTCAGTTTTTTATAGACCATTTCCGTGATTGGTCCTGCCATGGAATTCAAGCGGGTATGATCCGGAGGCAAAATGAGCACTTTTTTCAGTTCCTCCGATTTTTCCAGACATTGGAAAACCAAAGCCTGAAGTTCGTCGTTGGAAATTGAAACCTGTTCGCCGAATGTACTGATCATGACATCTCCTCACAAAAACGCCGCGTGAGCACACGCGGCTGATAGCTCGGCCCGGTCCACCGACCGGGCCTTATACTCTATACAATATAGGTCGAGGCGGAGGGATCTCCACCACGGCCGGTCCAGTTAGTATGGAAAAACTCACCGCGCGGTTTATCCAGACGCTCATAGGTGTGCGCGCCGAAATAGTCGCGCTGCGCCTGCAGCAGATTCGCCGGCAACCGCTCGGAGCGATAGCCGTCGAAATAAGCCAGGGCCGCGCTGATCGCCGGCATGGGAATTCCAAGCTCAACGGATTTCATAATGACCCGACGCCAGGAAGCCTGTGCCGTTTCAACCGCATTCTTGAAGAACGGGTCGAGCAGCAGGTTGACCAGATCCGGATTGGTATCAAAAGCTTCTTTGATTTTTCCGAGGAACGCCGAACGAATGATACATCCGCCACGCCACATCAGGGCAATTTCACCATTGTTCAGCGTCCAGCTATGCTCTTCCGCCGCAGCACGCATCAGCTGATAGCCCTGCGCGTAGGATACAATTTTCGATGCATAAAGCGCCTGCTTGAGATCTTCAATCATAGCGGCTTTATCACCAACAAAAGATACCCCCGGTCCGCTGAGTACTTTAGACGCCGCCACGCGCTCATCTTTCAGAGCCGAAAGACAGCGGGCAAATACGGCTTCGCCAATCAGAGTCAGCGGCTGGCCGCAGTCCAGAGCAGAAACGGCCGTCCATTTACCGGTTCCCTTCTGGCCGGCCGTATCGAGAATCTGGTCGATGACAGCGTCGCCCTCTTCTGTTTTATAGCCGAGAATATCGCGCGTAATTTCGATGAGATAGGAATCGAGCTCGCCTTTGTTCCATTCCGTGAAGACTTCATGCATCTCTTCGTTGGAAAGCCCCAGACCTTCTTTCATCATCTGATAGGTTTCGCAGATCATCTGCATGTCACCGTATTCAATCCCGTTGTGTACCATCTTCACAAAGTGGCCGGCCCCGTCATCGCCTACCCATTCGCAGCACGGTTCGCCGGCATCGGTCTGAGCGGAAATTTTCTGGAAAATCGGTTTTACCGGTTCCCAGGCAGCGGCCGAACCGCCAGGCATGATGGACGGGCCCAGCAGAGCCCCTTCTTCGCCGCCGGAAACACCGGTTCCGATGTAGAGCAGACCCTTGCTTTCGACATATTCGGCGCGCCGGATGGTATCCGGAAAATGGCTGTTTCCGCCATCAATGATAATATCGCCCTCTTCGAGGTACGGAATGACCTGATCGATAAAGTGGTCTACGGCGTCGCCGGCTTTCACCAACATCATAACTTTACGTGGACGTTCCAGGCTGGCGCAGAATTCCTCGATGCTTTTGCAGCCGATGAAATTCTTTCCCGCACCACGACCGGACACAAATTTATCCACTTTTTCAACGGTGCGGTTGAATACCGCTACGGTGAATCCCTTGCTTTCCATATTCAGGACGAGGTTTTCGCCCATTACGGCCAGGCCGATTAATCCAATATCTGCTTTCATAAACTTTCCCCTGTTAGTTATCAGCGCTTCACCCGCGCATTGCCTTCCCAGATGCTCCAGAGCTGATCTTCATCAGCCGGCTGTGCATAGTCGGTAAGCATAGTAGCGGCGAGTGCGCCACTTGCCCAACCGAACCGTGCACATTTTTGCACGTCCCAGCCCTTGAGGATGCCATAGAGCATCCCGCCCACAAATCCGTCCCCGCCGCCGATGCGATCCAGCACGCCGATTTCGCGCGGCATAATCACCTCCCAATCCTTTGAATCGGTCACCAGTGCGCCCCACATATGGGCATTGGCCGAAATGACTTCCCGTAACGTGGTGGCAAAATATTTGGCATTCGGATAGGCCGCCTGCACACGGCCGATCATTTCTTTAAAACCGTCGATTTTAGATTCCAGCCCCGAGCCGCCGGCTTCCGGACCTTCAATACCCAAACAAAGCTGAAAATCTTCTTCATTACCGATCAGAATATCGGAGGCATCGGCAATTTCATGGAAGGCCTTGCTGAGCTCTTCTTCACGGCCTTTCCAGAAGCTGGCGCGGTAATTGAGATCGAACGAAATTTTTGATCCGTTGGCCTTGGCTGCGCGGGCAACATCCAGACAAAATTGACTGGTTTTCGGCGAAAGGGCGGCGATAAGACCTGAAAGGTGGACGATCTCAACGCCTTCTTCTCCAAAGATGCGATCGAGGTCAAAGTCCTCTGCGCTGAGTTCTCGGCCTACTTCACCGGCACGGTCATTCTGAACGCGCGGTCCGCGGGAGCCCCAGCCGCTGTCGGCCATATTAATCTGATGACGAAAGCCCCAGGGGTTGTCCTGTTCAAATTCCGGACCTTCAAAATCCATACGGCGACTACCCAGATTGTCCTTGATAAAATGGGCCACTGGACTGTCTTTCACGAAGGCAGTCAGAACCTTGACCGGCAGACCAAGATAGGACGAAACACTGGCCACATTGCTCTCCGCGCTGGTGGCCTGCATTTTAAAGGTGTCACTACTGTGAAAGGGTTGTGAATGAGTCGGAGTTAACCGAATTCCCATGCTGGTCGGCACCAACAGGGCGTATTTTTTGTTTCCGTTTGTCATGATTCTCTCTCCTTCAGTGGGTTTTTCGTAATCAACAGCTTATTAACAGGGGTTCCCATGCCCGGTATCTCACCCCCAAAGCACTGGGACCTAAATGGACCTCAATGGTTTGAGAAAACGCTTTTCCTACCATTTTTACAAGAAAAAATATTGCATAATAGACGGTTTATCCGGATATTCCCGCGATCTTGTCCATTGCTGTAAACCAGCAATCAACTACTTATTTAAATCGCGTTTTTCGGGGGATTTACACGATTTGTACTATAATTGAATAAAACTTATTCACAGGGGTTTAATCATGAGTGAAATTTGCAATCAAAACTGGAATCGTGAACGCGTAAGGGCCGGTATGCGCTGGTTTGGGCCGGAAGACATCGTCACGATCCGGAATATTCAACAGACACCGGGCGTGACCAATATCATCACCGCTTTGCATCACATTCCAGCCGGGGAAATCTGGACCGAGGCAGAGATTGCCAAACGCAAAATTGAGGTGGAATTCCTCCCTTCGGAAAACGCGCCGGACCTGGAAGGCATGGACCTTTACCAGTGGCATCAGGGCAACGGCACCCGCACCGGTCTGATCTGGGATACGGCCGAGAGCCTCGTCTTCACTGAAGACATCAAAAACGGAAGCCCGAACCGCGAAGAACATATCCAGAAGTACAAAACGAGCCTGCAAAATCTCGGCCGCTTCGGGGTAAACAATGTGGTCGGAAACTTTATGCTGGTGGCTGACTGGACCCGCACCTGCATTACGGAATTGTCGGACGGATCCAAAACGCTCAAATATATCCACTCCGCGTTTGCTGCATTCGACATTTTTCTTCTTAAACGCCACAAATCGGTCGAAGGGTATATTCTTGATGGATCATTTACCGCCGCCGAGGCTGAGGAGGCGCGGAAATATTTCGATACCTATCTTGCGGATTCCACAGAGGCCCAGCAGGAACTGATTGATATGATTACCGCCGGCCTGCCCGGCGCTCAGGAAGGCTTTACCCTCGACGATTTTCGCGAAGCGGTTTCCAAATATGAAGGCATGTCACTTGAAGTGCTGCAGGAACATATCGCCTATTTCCTCGATGCGGTCGTGCCCGTGGCCTCAGCCGCTGGTGTGCGCCTCTGTTGTCATGCCGATGATCCGGCCTTTTCTCCGTTTCTGGGAACCCCCCGTGCGGTGGGTGGATCGGCGGGGTATAAATTCCTGCTTGATCATGGCTGCGGCGTGAATATGTGCATCGGCTCGCTGATGGCCAACGAGACCAACCGCGACATTACAACGGTTATTCGTGAAATTGCCGAATACGGCCAGATGAAGGGGCTGAGCATTGACGAGGTTTTCCCGCATATCCACCTGCGCCCCATTGAGACCGACGGAAAAAACTTCCGCGAAGGGCATCATGCGGAACACCGCGAGGAACTGGCCAAAGTGGTACACACACTGGTCGACCTCGGATGGCAGGGCGTTTTCCGCCCCGACCACGCCCCGCAGTCGGATCACGGTTTCGGACGTCCGGGTTATGATGTGATCGGACGCGGCTACGGCGCGCAGTTACTGATGGGGCTGTTCGAAATGGCCGAGATTATCAAAACCACCCGTTTCCGTTCGGTTGAAGCAGCCATTAAAGCCAGCGGTGGCGATATGGCGCGAAAAGAAGAAGCATTCGAAGCGGCCCGGAAAGCCGAGGCGGAAAAAATCGGTCGGAAGATCGCCTTTATTAAGGTTCCTTTTGCCTACAGTGACCAAGGCGTGGTGGCCAAGCTGGACTGATCATGGCATCGGTTATCGGGCCGGATTAAGTCTGGCCCTTTTTTCGTATAATATTTGATGACCTGCTGACTGTTGATTAGTCATTGAGCGCTTTTTTGACAGCGGCAAGCAGGTCATCGAGCTCAACCGGTTTATACAGTACGTCCTTTGCACCAAATTTTTTAGCCATCGGCAGAAAATCCATCGGCATGGCATGCATACCGCCGGAAATGGCAATAACCGGGACATCGGCCTCACGCCCACGAATCGCCATAACCACCTCCAGACCATCCGTTTCCGGCATCATAATATCCGTAATAACCAGATCAATGGCCCCGTCCTCGAGTGCTCGCAAGCCCTGCCGGCCATCGGCAGCCACCGTCACCTTATGGCCCTTGCCCTCAAGAAAGCGCTTAAATACGCTACGGATCGTTTCATCATCATCAATAATCAATATACCAGCCATTGTTCATACTCTCCTTTTCTCAAGCTACCCAGTGGACTAAACCGAACCCTTTTCATCAAGCATTTCCCTCACCGTTCGTAACAACTGCATACTGCCAATCGGTTTTTCCAGATATCGGAAACTCTGCTGCCCGATTTGCGCATGAACGTCCGAACTGTGTGAATAACCGCTGACCAGCAGAACCCTCATGTCAGGACGTGCTTCAAGCAGCTTGGCTGCGAGCTCCATCCCATTGCCGTCCGGCAATACCATATCGGCCATAATCAGATCAAATACCCGGTCGTGAGACTGCTCGATCGCCTCCGAATAACTCGGAACAACTAATACCTCATATCCGGCATCGCGCAGCATACGGCGTGTGAGTTCCCTCAGCACGGTATCATCTTCGACCACCAGAACCGGCTCCCCATTTCCTTCCATCGACTGGATTTCATCCACCACCGGTTCTTCCAACGATGCCACCTCGCCTATACTGGCGGGAAGATATATGCTGAATACCGCACCTTGGCCCAAATTGCTACTGACCTCGATATGCCCGCCCTGCTGCTGAACAATTCCATAGACGACCGACAACCCTAGGCCGGTACCCTCTCCCACCTGCTTGGTCGTGAAGAAGGGTTCAAAGAGATGTTGTTTGACATCTTCACGGATGCCGCACCCCGTATCAGAAACCTCCAGGCAAACGTGCTGAACCAGCCTCCTGCTGGGGTCCGCGGTCTCATTGGCCTGATCTACGTTGAATGTTTTTACCGTCAAATGCCCGCCCTCCGACATGGCATCCCGAGCATTAATAAACAGGTTGAGTATAATCTGCTCAATCTGGCTCAAATCCGCCCGGACGGGCTCAAGATTTTCTTCCAGATCAAAATGGATACTGATGTGCTCACCAATCAGCCGTCGCATCATTTTCTCGCTCGACCGGAGAATCGTATTCAGATCCTGAACCGCATACTCGACATTGTGTTTCCGGCTCAGCGTCAGCAACTGACGGGTGAGATCTCCTGCGCGGCGAGCGGCATTTCGAATTTCTTCGACGTCTTCATATTGCGACGTTCCTTGATCCAGCTCCGCCATTAGAATGCCGCTGAAACCGAGAATGGACTGCAGGATATTATTAAAATCATGCGCCACGCCACCAGCCAGACGTCCTACCGCATCCATTTTCTGCGCCTGCCGGACGTGCTCTTCCAACTCCACCTGTTGGCTCACATCCCGAATAGCCACCACATAGTTTTCGATGGTTCCATCTGGATTCCGCACCGGCGAAATAGCGGATTCGACCGTGTACAATGTACCCTTTTTATGCCGGTTGATAATCCGCCCATCCCAGGATTCTCCCGCCTCAATCGTCTGCCAGATATCGGCATAGAACTGCGCTTCGTGTTTGCCACTCTTGATGATAGAAAGATTCTGCCCGACCGCTTCATCGGTCCGATAACCGGTAACCGTTTCAAACGCCGGGTTTACATATTGAATAAAACCCTGAAGGTCCATAACGACGATGGCTTCCGCAGACTGACTGATCGCCGTGGTAAGCCGGGCCCGCTCCTCTTCCAGTTCTTTGCGCGAAGTGATATCCTGATAAGCTCCCAGCACACCGATCACTTCACCGGCCGCATCACGAATCGGAACCTTACTTGTGCTCAGCCAAAGCTGCCCGCCCTCTTGTGTTTGATGCTCTTCATAGTTCAGCCGCTCAATCCCCTCTTCCATCACCTCCCGGTCATCCACACGATACAGCTCCGCCTCGGTCTCGGCCCAGCTCAAATCATAATCGGTAAGACCAACCAGCTTATCCGGCGATTCCAGCCCTGCATCTCGGGCAAAAGCCGAATTACATCCCAGATAAACCGACTCCCGATCCTTCCAAAACACCCGAGCCGGAATGGTATCAATAATGTGCCGCAGAAAACGTCTGCTTTCCTCAAGTTCACGTTCGGCCTTGATACGTTCCGTTACATCACGGGCAATACCATGAATGGCCGTCACCCGGCCTTCGTCGTCAAACACCGTGGTGGGCACGATCTCGAGAATGATTTTCTGACCGTCACGG
>CAKZQV010000364.1 GCA_937141895.1 uncultured Verrucomicrobiota bacterium | reverse complement strand
CGAAAAATGAGTAAATTTGGAATCAATTAAGGTTTTTATGAAATTTGATTTTTCACAAGAACTTTTATGCCCCTTCGGGAATGGGAAACCCCTCTCCTTCGTGCAAAGGCTTTATCAGGAAAGCTCGTCGGAAACGATGTTTACCAATCATCGGTAATCGGAGAGCTTTTCGGGATATCGTGAGTTGATTGCAAAGAGACGGAAATCTTCCGCAAGCAGCAATGTGAAAGCCAAACCGTCAAAAGCTGATACACTGAAAAACGGAAAGAGTTCAGCGGTCGCTTTAGAAAAGAGGTTTCCGGCAGGCAGGCCGGACGGCGACATCGCCCACAGGATTCTTCCACGAGTCGTATCCGGCCTGTTTAAAGGATATCCATGACTCCGTCCACATAGCCGTCGGTCCCCATTCTCTGCCAAAAAGCGGCGTTTTTCGCCAAATACAGACCTCTTTGCGCGAGGAGCAAAAACAGCTATTTTTTTGGACAGTCCATTATTTCAAAGGTGACTGCCCCACTTCCATTACCAGATATTTGCCAGCCGGCGTCATTGCGCCAAACCCGGTGAGCTTCCGGCAAAACTGCTCCTGGGCCGCCCGGCGACCGGGTTGCTGAAGCGGTTCAAGACGAACCGTGACTTTATGTTTTTCGCTCTTGATCCACCCATGGCAAGCGGTTATGGCATAAAACAGATCTATGTATTCGTTCTTGTTTTCATAAAACGGCAACAACCACTCGACCATTTGTTTGCGGGCGTTCCAGACGGAGCTGGTTGCAAAGTCGAACAAGTTCTTGCTTTCGTTGCTGATTCGCTGAAAACAGCGGTAATCTTCCAGTCGGGAGATGTCGATTCTTTCAGGAAGTTCTTTCGCCTCCTGCTTGAGATGATCGATTCGAGCTTCCTGCTGCTCGATTTCGTGTTGCAACCGTTGATGCGCGCTGTTTTTACGCGGGCTGCCGTCTTTGTTCAAAACTTCTTCGCTCTTTGAAATTTTTTTATAGAGCTTGGCCAACCGCCTTTTTATCCGAGTCAGAAGGTCCCTTTTTTCTTTAAGCTCCGGATTGGCGATTTCCTGCTTTTCACTTTCGACAAACGAAAATCCCGGCTGATAATGCAGCGGATGTTTGTCTGCAAGGTGCTTGAAGGTGTTTTCCGAAGCGCCCCATCGATTCAGGATCGCCCGGGCGCAATCTCGGGCGCTCATCTGTTTGGCGCTCACACCGGTCAGTGCGCAAGTTCGCCGATCGCTGGTAATGTTCCAAATATAAATCCGCCTTAGCGTAAACTTATGACTTCGACCGTTTTCGAGAGTATGGGTAAAAGTTTTCTCGCCTTCAAAAACTCGATACCGTTTGTTGTTGAAATCGAACTCTTCACCAAAGCGGTCGGCTTCCAGGTCTTCGAGTTTCTGTTTGTCAATGTGCTTTTCCCAGGTCACGAAAGGGACCTGATCATCAATCAGGGCGAAGAAAAACGCGGCGCCGTAGCCTTCGCGATCAAAGACCATGACAGGCGCGGAGGGAAGCTCGTCTCGCCATTTCCGATTCAAGCTCACAATGTAACCGCGCAGATCCCCCTTGCCTTCCTGGATGTCGAAATCCACAACGCGCCCGCTGCTGTCGCAAGTGACCAGATTCGTTCGGCCGGGAAGCGGCATTCGTCGCTGGGTATTGTAACCGGAATGCACCTTGGCTTTGCCGGTATACGGCAGAAAATGCCCGTCGGTAAACCATAGCCAGATGCCGACAATGCCCACGCGCAGCTGATAACGAAAAAAGTCCGTCAACAACGGCATGGACATCTCCATCCGGCAAACATCGTGGAGCCATTCGCGCGCCTTGAGCCTCGCCGGCAGACGTTTGATTCCCAGTATGACGCCGGCCTCGCGCCGACGAAGATTTTTAAGCTGTTCAATAGAGCGGACATTGCGGGCGGCCATAAAAATAAAAACCATAAAAATCTTATATTTGTTCCCGAAATATCCCATGATCAAGTGCAACCACTGGTTTTGAGTGATCAAGGTTATCAAGTAAGCAAAGATTCCGGCATAGCGAGTTGACTTCCAATCGTATTCCTCACCGAACGGATGCTCTTCAAGAGGTAGATCCGGTATCTTTTTGCCAAAAATCAGATCCATTTGGGTTGGAAGCTTTTCCCGTTGCTCCCTGTGCATCTGTTCAATCTGACGCGCTTTGTTGCCGACGCCCCGCTGTTTTACATGGGTCTGACGCTGCTTGCGTCGGCTTTTGCTCACCGAAGGAGAATAATTATGAATTAATCCTTCAGGACCGAAATGTTTGTTTGTTTCCGTATAGTTATGGATGGTCTGGCGACTGATTCCCAGCGCATCGGCCAGCCGACTTTTAGTAGCCCCCAGTTCCACGGCATCCACAACCAGAAGTCTTTTGGCGACACGGTCGGAAAGATCAACGGATTTGATCAGTGTGTCTCTAAGATAAAGAAAAATTTTATTGGGATCTGACTTATTGAATTGAAGATAGAGTCGATTCCCGATCCACTTTATATTCTCATTTTCCGATTGAACATCTTCGAACAATATGTTTTGTTTCATCCTCGCCTCGCAATTAATGAATGAATGAATGAACAGTAGCAGGCAAGGCTGAAAAAAGCAATAAATATTTTTACTTTTATAATGATAAATATTTATTATTTCAACCACTTGAATTGCAATAGTGTCCAATTTTCGTGCAGTCTTGTTTTGTCGGCCTTGGTCATCGTTCCGACCACGCAAGCATCAAAGTTTGTTGGTCTGTCGTAAGACCTTGATAATAAATGAGATGGTGGACCGATTTTCGTGGTTTCCAGCCAAATGGCCAAAACGATGATCGAAATCGTCTTGCGTCCAATTATTTTGCAAAACCGCCTAAACAACTGTATTTACAGTGTTTGAATTTAATAGGATTAGTATCTAAAAGAGGTATGGAGGAATGTTACGCCAAAAAAATTACGGATGTCATAGATGACATTAATGTCAATATTATCAGTTTAGAACATCTTAGAAAAACAAAAAAGCAAGCGGAAGAATCAAAAATTCACATGATCTTGAATACTTACCTTAAATAAATGTAGGACCGTTTTTAACTGCATATGCAGCAGTGTCTACCTTTTCTTAAAAATAGAAATGGAGGAATCATGGCTGGACAAAGAAACTGGTTTGTCGATTTTATCAAGCTGATCGTGATTCATTTAGGACTCCTTGCACTGTTTATGGTTGGCGGATATGTACTCTTCTGTCTGCGCAGCCCATTCCCTTCATTTGTCTTCTGGACCGCCCAAGGCGCCGAAGGCGCCGCCGGTCCGCTCTTCGGGTTTCTCATCTGGTTGTCCCTCTTGTATGTCCGTTATGCCCGGAAGAACGAGGCAGATATTGCCCTTGCAAAAGAGAGAACAATCCGTGATGACGAGCCGGTTTTTATTTGTGGCGCAGTAAAATCAGTTGGGCAAATACTCAGTGCTCCCTTTAGCGGCAAGGAATGTGCCGGATACTGCTATCGGGTCACTCATACGTCGAGTGAAGGTACGGGACCCAGTCGTATGACCACCTGGACTGATTATGAAGGCTACGCCCTCTCTCCCTTTGTTATTCAAAGTCCCAAGGGGGATATCCGTCCCGTTCCCGAGGCTTCTAAAGAGTTTTATTACGAGTTGCCGGTTGAAAAATATAAAGCCTCGGAAAAAAGGGTTCAAGAGTATGTAAGAAAAACCGATTTTGGTGCGCCAATCAAAAGCATTCTTGGGGACACCTCACGTAAAAAAGAAACAATTTCCGAGCCGGGAAATTTTCGTTTTGATAGTGCCATTGGCGATCCACCGGAAGATCTTGATGATTGCACATTTGAGGAACGGATTATCCAGCCGGGTGAAAAGTACTATGCCATTGGGATCTATAAAGCGGAAGGGAGGTTGCTCTTGCCTGATCCCGACGTTATAAGCAAACCATTTCATATTGTAAAGGGAGATTTTACGATATTGGCGAAGAAGACACGGGCACGCTATATAGGAGCCCTTATCTGTGCGCTTCTCGCACTGGCGGATGCTGCGATCTACTTTTTGGTGATTGTTCCAAAGCAAATGTGAACGAAACGACGATATTGCCATCACCATACATGCAGGAATGCAATCGAGGGTGACAAGTCATCGCTGGGTGAGCATGATTATAAAGGATTTTTTATAGAGCTTGGCCAACCGCCTTTTTATCCGAGTCAGAAGGTCCCTTTTTTCTTTAAGCTCCGGATTGGCGATTTCCTGCTTTTCACTTTCGACAAACGAAAATCCCGGCTGATAATGCAGCGGATGTTTGTCTGCAAGGTGCTTGAAGGTGTTTTCCGAAGCGCCCCATCGATTCAGGATCGCCCGGGCGCAATCTCGGGCGCTCATCTGTTTGGCGCTCACACCGGTCAGTGCGCAAGTTCGCCGATCGCTGGTAATGTTCCAAATATAAATCCGCCTTAGCGTAAACTTATGACTTCGACCGTTTTCGAGAGTATGGGTAAAAGTTTTCTCGCCTTCAAAAACTCGATACCGTTTGTTGTTGAAATCGAACTCTTCACCAAAGCGGTCGGCTTCCAGGTCTTCGAGTTTCTGTTTGTCAATGTGCTTTTCCCAGGTCACGAAAGGGACCTGATCATCAATCAGGGCGAAGAAAAACGCGGCGCCGTAGCCTTCGCGATCAAAGACCATGACAGGCGCGGAGGGAAGCTCGTCTCGCCATTTCCGATTCAAGCTCACAATGTAACCGCGCAGATCCCCCTTGCCTTCCTGGATGTCGAAATCCACAACGCGCCCGCTGCTGTCGCAAGTGACCAGATTCGTTCGGCCGGGAAGCGGCATTCGTCGCTGGGTATTGTAACCGGAATGCACCTTGGCTTTGCCGGTATACGGCAGAAAATGCCCGTCGGTAAACCATAGCCAGATGCCGACAATGCCCACGCGCAGCTGATAACGAAAAAAGTCCGTCAACAACGGCATGGACATCTCCATCCGGCAAACATCGTGGAGCCATTCGCGCGCCTTGAGCCTCGCCGGCAGACGTTTGATTCCCAGTATGACGCCGGCCTCGCGCCGACGAAGATTTTTAAGCTGTTCAATAGAGCGGACATTGCGGGCGGCCATAAAAATAAAAACCATAAAAATCTTATATTTGTTCCCGAAATATCCCATGATCAAGTGCAACCACTGGTTTTGAGTGATCAAGGTTATCAAGTAAGCAAAGATTCCGGCATAGCGAGTTGACTTCCAATCGTATTCCTCACCGAACGGATGCTCTTCAAGAGGTAGATCCGGTATCTTTTTGCCAAAAATCAGATCCATTTGGGTTGGAAGCTTTTCCCGTTGCTCCCTGTGCATCTGTTCAATCTGACGCGCTTTGTTGCCGACGCCCCGCTGTTTTACATGGGTCTGACGCTGCTTGCGTCGGCTTTTGCTCACCGAAGGAGAATAATTATGAATTAATCCTTCAGGACCGAAATGTTTGTTTGTTTCCGTATAGTTATGGATGGTCTGGCGACTGATTCCCAGCGCATCGGCCAGCCGACTTTTAGTAGCCCCCAGTTCCACGGCATCCACAACCAGAAGTCTTTTGGCGACACGGTCGGAAAGATCAACGGATTTGATCAGTGTGTCTCTAAGATAAAGAAAAATTTTATTGGGATCTGACTTATTGAATTGAAGATAGAGTCGATTCCCGATCCACTTTATATTCTCATTTTCCGATTGAACATCTTCGAACAATATGTTTTGTTTCATCCTCGCCTCGCAATTAATGAATGAATGAATGAACAGTAGCAGGCAAGGCTGAAAAAAGCAATAAATATTTTTACTTTTATAATGATAAATATTTATTATTTCAACCACTTGAATTGCAATAGTGTCCAATTTTCGTGCAGTCTTGTTTTGTCGGCCTTGGTCATCGTTCCGACCACGCAAGCATCAAAGTTTGTTGGTCTGTCGTAAGACCTTGATAATAAATGAGATGATGGATAGATTTTCGTGGTTTCTAGTCAAATGGCCAAAACGATGATCGAGGTCGTCATGCGTCCAATTGTTTTGCAGAACCGCTTAAAGAACTGTGTTTACGGTGTTTATATTAAATGGGGTAAATTTCTAAAAGAGGTCTGCAGTATTACAAATCTACTCTTTTCTGTAATTACGTGCTTATATATTTTTGATATTAAATATAAATCCACCTTCTCTCCTTTAAATTTACCATCTAAAATAATTCCAATAGGGTGAATGGAATCGCCTATCTCAGGATGTTTTTTAAAAAGGATACTTACTATTTTGAGCCTTTCTCCTTTTAAAAAAACACCCTTTACCCATCTTGGCTTTTTATTTTTTCTTACACCTTGAACAACCATGTCATTATCCACTAAAACTAAAGTACCAAATTTATATAAAACTAAATCTTTCTGAGCTACGAATATGTCCCCTTTTGAATAGCCGCCAGCTAAAATTTTATTACTACTTATCTCATAAGTCGCACATCCAAGAAAAATAAAAATAATGCCCGCAAATTTAAGGTATCGACCCATA
>CAKZQV010000363.1 GCA_937141895.1 uncultured Verrucomicrobiota bacterium | reverse complement strand
GCTGCACTGCTTTCCGGATCAAAAGATTTGCATCATTGAGTTTGAAACACCGGCCGGGCAGGAAGAGTACTTTTTCTTTGCAATCATGGAGAGCGAGTCGGGATCAGTAGACTACTATGCCCTTGAAAAAGGACTGTCCTTTTTCGGGGCGGGCCAGGAGAGTAAACTGGTAAAGTGGCGTTCCGTGTGGAGCGCGACGGATGTTGGGGCCAGAGATTATTCCGACCTCAAAAGCTTTATGTCTGATATTACGCGCGACGGGTAGGAAGTCCCGAATCTATTCGAAACCCTGCACGGTATCGGCCACGGCCTGAATGGTCGCAATATCGGCTTCTGGCGGAACACCGTGCCCCAGGTTGAAAATAAAGCCGTTGCGTCCACGCATCGTTTCACAGATCCGCGCGGCTTCCGCCGCCGCAGGTTCGGGTTGGGCCATCAACAGGGCCGGGTCGAGGTTGCCCTGAACACCGACATCAGCGGGAAGGGTATTGGCCACTTCACGCAGATCGATACTCCAGTCGATACCCAGCACATTGCCGCCCGTCTGCACAACCTGCTTCCAGTTATGATGTACGTTGCGGGCGAATACAATGGTTGGAACTTTTCCGCCGATGGCGTCGATAATCTTCTGTATCCAGAGTCCGGAATATCTCCAGAAGAGGTTCGGAGCAAGCGTGCCGCCTTGGCTGTCGAAAATCTGAATGACATCCGCGCCGGCCTCAATCTGCGCCTTGACGTAAACGATGGTGGCTTCGGTAATTTTATCGAGCAGGGTGAAGAAGAGTTTGGGCTCGTCGTGCAGGGCCGCGCGCGAACGCAGGTTTTCGCGTGAACTTCCGCCCTCGACCATGAACGAAGCGAGGGTCCACGGCGATCCGGCAAAGCCGATGATGGCCCGCTTGTCGCCCAGTTCCTTGCGGGTCACTTTGATGGCTTCCGGCGTGTAGCCGATATGGTCGAGCACATGTTTAGGATTGAGCCGATCCACATCCGCTTTGGAATTCAGCGCAAAATCTACTTCCACACCGCCTTTATCGAGCAGCTCATATTTTGCACCCATCGCTTCAGAAATCACGAGAATGTCGGAAAAGATCACTGCGGCATCGTAGCCGAACCGGCGTATGGGCTGGAGGGTGACCTCTGCGGCCAGGTTCGGATCCTGCACCAGTTCGGTAAATTTATACCCTTCCTTGAGTTTCATATATTCGGGAAGGGAACGCCCGGCCTGGCGCATCATCCAGATGGGTGGGCGGTCGACGGGTTCACATCGACAAGCGCGCAAAAAGCGTTCACGGCAAGAAAGGGTTGTTAAATCACTCATGCGAAACAATCTAAACCACGGAATACGTGTATGACACGGAACTTTATATTTTTTTTACCGCCCGCTGTGCTGGAGGACACAGAGGCTCAGAGATTTTTTCAGCTCCGTGCCTCGGTGTCTCTGCGGTGAAAATGAAAATTTATTTGGCCTTCACCGCATCGAGTTCGATTTCGAACAGGAGGTCGTGACGGCAGACATCGGCGTGGGAGATGGCAATCGGCAACTCCGGCAGATGATGTTCGAGGCAGTATTTTGTAAGCAGATGCGCTTCGCTGTCGTCTTTAAAGTAGGCGATGGCGCGGGCGGTATTTTCCCAGTCCATATCGCGCGATTTCAGAATTTCGTGCACCACGGCCATGGTCAGTTCAATCTGCTTTTGGGTATCGTCCAAATACACGGTTTTTCCGCCGGGCTCAATGCTGGCGGTTCCGGAAATGGTTAAGAGCCGCGAGCCGGGTTGGTCGATTTCCACCGCACGTGCAAAGGAGCTCTTGTAATCCAGTGCAGGGCACTGCAATGGGGATGGAACGGCGAACACGTTGACGCCGTCATGTTTAGGTTTAACCGCGAGCAGGGCGGCGACCATTTCTTCGCCAGCGGCGGTGCCAGCACCGATACCGGTAGAGGCCGGAACCATTTTTTCGAACGTGCCTTTATCCTTGAAGAAGTTGGTGCGGACGACGTTAAACTCGTCATACCACTCCAGCAGATTATTCAGATAGAGCCACGTACGGGCAATATCGGTGAATTCCATATCGGCCTGCTTCAGCAGCGATTCCATTTTTTCGAAAACGGCCTGCGCCTGTTCTTCGCGGCCGAGGGAAAGATCGTCAGCGTGCAGGTCACCAAGCAGGCAGTAGCGCGCGTCGTCGGTGTCGTACCAGTTGCCTACTTTGCGATCCCCGTCCATGACCGGGTGGAGCTCCGCGCCGGACAGCGCAATAAACTGAGTGCCGGTAATCGTGGAGCCTGAGCAGGCATCGCCGTGCAGCAACGTCAGTGGCCAGTCGAGCTTTTCAATAGCCGATACTGCCTGTGGATAAAATTTGCGGCCGCCGAATACATACTGAAATGCAATGCGGGCGTCTCGTGCCGCCATTTCGGCGGTCACCTGATCGACCACGTCGTTGATCGTCTCTTCCGTGGCCTGGGCCGTGATAAAGTGTGCGGTTACTCCGTCGTGCGGAAATTCCACGATCTGGAGGCTGTGGCTGCTTTTGACTTCTGATTTATCCATGTCCAATATTCCATTCATTGTACTACCCTCTGTTGACTGCATGGACCATGCCTTATTTGCCGGTTTCTGCCTTGATGCAGGTCAATAAACTACAGGTTGAGGTTCAGTAAGAAGACGCATGGCTGTTGCATCGCTGGACAAAGAAAAATTCGTTTAGACAGCGTCCGAATAAGAGGCAAAAAAACCCGCCAGACTCGGCGGGTTTTTTGCGGTAGGGATGAGTGTCCTCACTCGTCCGGCCGGGTGGGACACTCCGCGCTACCCATGCTAGATTGCGATCGGGTCGGCGCCGATAGTGCCGGCGAGGTCTTCGAGGTAGTTGTCGGTGACTACATATTCGAGTCGCTTTTCAACGGTTTCGAGTCGCTCTTTACATTCGAGGTGCTCTACTTCATTGGCATTGTGTTTCTGGCCGATGAAGTCGGTGAGATATTCGATGTGCTTGCGGCAGGCGTCGGCTTTTCGGGTCTGTTTGAGTTTCAGGCGCTCTTTATACCAGTCACTGGCCAGTACAGTTTCGCGTTCGAACATTTTCCGGAATTTCGGATCGCTCGCGTCCATCCCCTCGTAAGAGCCCTCGGCCATAATGTAGATCAGGGCTTTGAGCGGCGGGATGAAGCTTTCAACAGAACCGTCGTCGAGATAACGCTGCGCAATCATCTGCTGCGTTTCCACAATGTTGTTGATGCCATCGACATATTCTTCGATTCCCTGAAGCTCCGGTTTGAGCATGTCGGGTTCAAATACGGTTTTGGGTGCTTCAAACACTTTGCCGACAAAGTCGTTCACAAAGGTTTTTGTGATGCGGTAGCCGAGGCGGCTGGCCAGCACCGGCTTGCCGTTATGCTCAAAGTCTTCAATTTTTTCGAGCTGTCCGGCGGCGATCATATTTTTCGGATCACGTTCGGCTACACTGAGTCGGCACCACAGCTCCGGAATCAGGATGCTGATGTCGTGCTCGACTTTATGTTTGGTTCCGATGTATCCCGCTGCTGTGCTGAACCCGTTGCTGTTGGTCAGGATGAACGAGAGCAGGGCGTTATTCAGGTCGGCGGTGGCGGGGAGGGCGTTGAACGGACCTTTGGTGAGTGCGCCTTCGGTTCCGGCTCCGGTGGTGGACGGGGACTTGCCGGTCAGGGAGCAGGTGAAGTCCATGAACAGTTCCGGCAGTTCCTGATAGTGGATCGGGCCATAAACGGCGAGCGGGCGAATCCCCGGTTCTGCCGGATTATTGCGACGTCCCGGAAGAACGGCATTCACCGGAGTGAACAGCGGGTTGCCGGATTTGATCTTGCGGAACAGACGGGCGGACATCAGCGCCAGATATTTCGGCATCCCGTTCACGAGGTCGGGGCGGGTCTGCAGATAGCGCGGGTTCTTGGTGGGCTTTCCGTCGACGATACGCGGGGACGCGGAGTCCACAAAGAGCTGATCCGGATTTTTGGACTCGGCTGCTTTCTTGATCAGTTTCTGCATCGGTTTGGTGTACTGGTTATACATGACCGCGTGATCCATAATGTCCTGCGCGACACTCTTGTGCAGCGGGGCAAAGTTGGAGAGGAAGTTGTTCGGGCCTCCGAGATCATTCTCGGCATCTTTGTCGAACCCGCGGTTGACGGCTTCGTCCGGACGCTGGAAGAGGCGGGACTCACAGTTTTCCACAATCTTCACGCTGTCGAATTCGGCATAGTCCGGATTCAGGTCGGTCAGCTGGTTGGACGGAACCACGATGGACGCGGAGATGTCGTCTTCCCACTGAATTTTCTCGGCCGGAATAAAATCCGTACGCAGCTTGGACGTGCGCCAGATGCCGTCGGTATCCATGCCGACCCGCAGGTAGTTGCCTTTGATCTTTGTGCCGTCGAATTTAAGTTCATGGCCTTTTTCGCCGTTAATGAAGTCGACGCTTAGGTGTGAGCGCCAGTCGTTGCCCCACTCGGGTTTGTAGAAACGCTTGAGCAGGAATACGAGCCCTTTAATGCGATTCGGAACCGATGCCAGCCACTCATTGAATTCGTCGGTATTTTCTTCCGAGGGGTTGAGCAGTTTAATCACCGATCCGAGCGACCGTTCGTTTCCAAGGATTGGACGGGTTTCATGCCCTTCCTCACGCGGAACTCTGAAGCGCGTGCTGTAATCCCTTTCCAGGATTTCCTGAACCGCGTTGAGATCCTTCTCGATGTCGGCCACGAAAATGGAGCCGGAGATCATCGCATCGGTCAGTGACTTGGAAATCTCGGATTTACCACCGCCCGATACCGTGCAGGGTTTGTGACAGAGTGTGCCTTCCGCCACGGTGCCGACCAGGCGCCAGGTGCCGGCAGTCGGACTTTTCGCCAATTTTACGCGATAGCCGGAGGGATAGACAAAGACGCGATCCTCAAGCAGTTTCAGACTCTGGGTTTTGCCGGACTGCTGCCAGGTCACGCTCTGGTCCGGAATGCTGAATTCAGCGGTTTCCGGAATAAAGAAGACGTTCGAATGTTCATTGTCGGTGGCATAGCCTTCCGGGTGGACGGTCACTTTGTCGCCCAGCACATGCATGACGTTGGCCAGGGTGTGATCAAGGTGAGTCAGCGTACCGTCCGGAGAGAAACGTTCGGCCAGGTTGTACTGCGGCAGGGCCAACGCGCCGCCGGCATGTTCTTCTTCGCAGAGGCCATACAGGTTGGCCGCAAAGCCGATCTGTGTTTTGACTTCTTTTTTGCAGTAGCCGAAATAGTTGTCGGCAATGAGGGTTACCATCACACCGTTTTCATCGCGGGCTGTAATTTTGAACGGCGTGCCGCCATTGTACAGTTCATCCGGCGAAGCCCAGCACATGCCGTCGCGTTTCTGGCGTTCGGTGGCGTCGTCCACGTACGGCAGGCCGAGGTCTTTCTTTTTTAGGCCGCAGATATGCGGGGCCAGAATAACGCATCCGGTGTAGCCCGTCCAGTTGTTCGGCTCCAGAGCCGCATCATTTTCCGGGAGGTAAGGATCGCCGGCATTGCCGAAGATGGATTCCACAAAGTCGAGGTTGCAGACAAAGTTACCCGGAACAAAGAAGCGAACTTCCAGGTTCTTTTCCGGCAGGAAGCCGGGGACTTCCGGGCTGACCATCGGGCGAAGCAGCAGCGTGACGTGTGAGGCGGCTTTCGCGTCCTGGGCGGACGTGAAGGGCAACTGCATGTGATCTTCCGGTGGCTGCAACGCAATTTCTAGCAGCTTGGCGTAGGTCTGTTTGGGCACTTCCAGCTTATCGGCCGGAACCGGGAATCCACCCTCGGCAATATGAAAGACGCCTTTGGTCGTCCGCCGGTCATGTTTCGGGTTATGCAGAACCCCCTGGGAAATACGGTAGGATTCGACGCCGTTTGCTGCAAATTCATCTTTATGGGGCGGCATCGAAAGTTCGCGCGCCAACCCGTGGCGGTCGAGGGTAAATGTTTTGTTCGGCAGGGTCGGGACTTCGTCGCAGGCCTCCTTGAGATATTCATTCAGGAAGTTCTGGATGCGCTGGTCGACCGGACAGAGGTAGTCGTGCAGAATGCGGTTTTTCTCTTTGATGTTGTTGATCAGGCCGAGCGCAACATCGAGTTCTTTGACATCGGTTTTTTCGTAGATTGGAAGGTCCAGTGCGGACAACTTCAGGTTAATGTACGAAATTACGGATTTTCGGTGGCTTTTGGATGACTGGTCGACCCCAATGCCTAACGATTTTTTCAAGTCTTTCATAATCAATCTCCGTTATAAAATGGGCACTAGGCAGAAAAAATAGGGGACACCCCCCGATTTCCAAGCCTAATGCCAATTTTTTATTTCACTAATAGTCTTAAGCTTTTATCCATCTAAAAATATTCCACCGTGGTTTTCGGTGTGTTTTCCATTTTCCAGACATTGGACCCCGTTCACAAAAACATGGACCATGCCGCTGGATAATTGGTGGGGTTTACCATAGGTCGTATTTTCTCTGATCTGATCCGGATCAAAGATTAGGATATCGGCGG
>CAKZQV010000362.1 GCA_937141895.1 uncultured Verrucomicrobiota bacterium | reverse complement strand
AGAAACCGCAACGCACTTGCGCTCTTTTCTTGGAAAATAAGCTACGAGTCGCCGAAGGGCAGCCTGTTTTTGCGATAGCGGTCGTGCCAGAGATGTTTGAACCACATCCGACCGGTGGAGATGATAATCAGTACACCGGCAATAACCACCGAAATGGCCAGAACAAGCGTCGAGCGGTGGTGTGCCGGCAGGTCGCCGGGATCGCGATGCCCTTCCACAAAGAAAAGGGCCCCGAGCAACAACACGACGACCGCGATCAGCAGCGGTGCCATAAGGGGCCGCATCTTGAACATCGGTACATTTCCATTTCCTACAGACATTAAACGCTCTCGTTAACTTAATTGAGTATATAAGTCATACGATCTAAACGTTCAATTTGGGCGAAAAAAAACTGAAAAAACTATAGTAAAAATTACTAAGGTTTTTATTAACCATACTGTATAAGCTGGTTACGCAAGTCATCCCGACGAACCGGCTTGGAGAGATAGCCGTCCATACCCTGCTCAAGGAATTTTTCGCGGTCGCCCTTCATGGCGTGGGCCGTGATGGCCACAATGGGCGTGCGCCGCTCATCGCCCTCCTGCGCTCGAATCATGGCGGTGGCCTTCAATCCGTCCATCACCGGCATCTGGATATCCATCAGAATGATGTCGAAGACCGGGCGCTCTTCGATCGGCAAAATCAGTTTGAGTTGGCGCAGTGCCTCTTTGCCATTTTCTGCCAGTACAATACGGCAGCCCATTTTCTCCAGCATTTTGGAGAGTACTTTCTGATTCAGCTTATTGTCTTCCACCACCAGAATATCCAGATTCAGATTTTCTGCCGGCTCTTCCTCCTTCGGTTGCGGCTCCGACGCCGGAGCAGAGAACGCATCGAGATTGGCGGTGATGCTGAAGCTGAATACGGAACCTTTTCCTTCCTGACTCTGCACAGAAAGTTTACCCCCGAGCTGCTCCACCATTTTCTTCGAAATGGAGAGGCCCAGTCCTGTGCCCCCGAATGCGCGGGTGTGTGAGCCATCCACCTGGGTGAACTCCTTGAAAATCAACGATTGCGCCTCGCCCGATATGCCAATGCCCGTATCGGAAACCACAAACGTCAGGGTGCACTCATTTCCGTGCTGCTCAACCGACTCAACAGCCAACCCAATATGGCCCTTCTGCGTAAATTTGACCGCATTGCCCAGTAGATTAATCAGGACCTGGCGAATCAGCCCTTCATCGGTTCGGACGATGTGCAACGTGTCGGGACACGCCACCTGAAGATCCAGGCCATTTTCAACAGCTAATGGCGTAAAGAACGTTTCTAGCTCCTTTATCATTTTACGGATATCTACCGTACCGATATTCAGGTCATACTTCCCCATTTCCACCCGCGTAAGATCGAGAATGGAGTTAATGATTCGAAGCAGGTTGTTGGCGGAAGATGAAATGGTTTCCACATATTCGCGCTGCTCTTCCGAGAGTTCCGTGCCTCGGATCAACTGCGCCATGCCCAACACGCCATTCATCGGCGTGCGGATTTCATGGCTCATATTGGCTAGGAATTCACTCTTGGTGCGGTTGGCATTTTCGGCCGCGTCTTTTGCGCTCTTCAGCTCCTTCAGGAGCCGCCGTTCTTCGCTGCGCTGATCGCTCAGCCTGCTGATCATCGCGTTTACCCCGCGCCCGAGAACGCCGAGCTCATCGGTACTTCGCACCCGCTGCACCACCGGCGTAAGATCCCCCGACTCCACATTCTCAAGACATTCCGAAATCCGTTTCAGCCGCGGTCTCAGCATCCAGTGCGCAATGCCGGCACAAATGATCGAAATCAAAAAAATACAGATGAGAAAGCCGACAAGAAACAGCCGGGCGACCCACGCCCGATCTTTGCCGATACGATATCCATCGACCAACAGATACCATCGAAAGGGCTGATGACTATGATCCCAAATCGGCATCGTAAGCATAACACGCGGCTCCCCATCGATATGCGTGTAGGCGGAAGAAACCGATCGGTTCTTGTTCCAGATAATATTGGCCTGATTGGTATACGTGACACGTGCATCCGATACATTCCCTTCCAGCCCGGGCTCACTACTGTAGGCCACGACACCATCTGGGTTCAGCACAATCGAACAGAGCACCTTCGAGCGGGTCAGCTTGGAGAGGACCACGTTATCCCGCGTAATTTCAATGGGCAGATCATGACTGCGTATCATTTTTGCCGGGACCTGCGCGTTGCTCCTCAGCTGCCAGTCAATCACCTCATAAAACCGGTTCATGTAGTAAATGCCCAGCCAGGATAACATGGATGAGGCCACCACAAAAATCGCGAGGCTCAGCTTAAAGGCCAGCGATTGAAAAAACCGAACCCGTTCCCGGGGTTTTACCTCATCCTTGGACATGGATACATGGTAGAAAAAAATTCTGCCCACCACGAATAAAAACGCAGGGTTTAAAACCGCAGATCGTCCCACCCCTTATATTCCGAACAAAAGGCGGCCAGATGCTCTGCATTCAACTCTTCCGGATGCCAGGGATTCGAATCGACGATGTGTTTCCAATCCTTGGAAAGCACATATACAAAAGCCGCTGTACCGTTAAAAATATGCGCCACCCGATCATAAGCCTCGCCCTCGAAAATATCCAAAGCTTGGAACTCCTGCGTGGTCAACCCTTCATAGAGCACGCCCTCCACCGAATCTTCCAAGGATGGGATCACCACCGGCGCCTCGAGCTCGCCCGTGCGCACCATCTCGTTGAACGCGAGCCCAAGCCGGTGGCGCTGGCCCAGCCCGACCCAGCAGATGCGCGCGGGCAGTCCCTGGAACGCGATGCGGTCCCGCGCC
>CAKZQV010000361.1 GCA_937141895.1 uncultured Verrucomicrobiota bacterium | reverse complement strand
CGTTGGGATGAATGCGGATTTCGGCGGCGGTTAACTGCTTTTTGTCTGTATTTTCCGGAAGGATGGAAATCGTGCTCAGGAATTTAAGCTGGCCATTTTCCAATGATTGGAAAGTCGAAACGCTCAGGTCGAGCTCATTCAGGACATAGAGGAGGGAGCCATCGGTATTCCATTTCATATGGCGTGGGCCCATAGAGCCGCCGGGTACTTCGGCTGAACCGGCGGGCATTAGTTTCCCGTTTTCAAGATCCATGGCGTAGATCATTACTTCATCAGTACCCAGGTCGGCGGCGTAGGCATGGGTGTTGTCCGGATTAGGGTAGATAGAGTGGGCGTGCGGTTTGGTTTGTCGTTTGGGGTGCGCACCTGATCCTTCTTGTTTTAGGATCGAACCGAGGGTCAATGATCCATTTGTATTTATTTTGAAGGAAGCGATGGCGCCGCTGCTGTAATATGCGGTCATGAGCATATTGCCGGAGTGGTCGGTGCTGACATGGCAGGAGTTGAGTTCTTTGGTTTTCTGCGCGCCGGTTTGGGTCAGCGAGCCATCGGGGTTTATTTTAAATGCAGCTACGCCCGTGGAGTAGAGGTGCTGGTTGTCCGGCGAGATGGTGATGAAGCCGACGTCATGGGCTTGGGCAGCCAGTTTCGGTGTTGTCAGTTTTCCGGTGCCGGTATCCAGATCGGCGAAAAAGATGCCGGGGCTCTTTTTGGTGCCGATATACATGCGTTGTGTTTTGGTTGATGCGCAACTGGTGAGTACGGCGGTGGTGAGTGCGCCGAGCAGTATTTTGTACATAAAAAAACTCCCGTTAAAATTCGGGAGTTATATTAGGGGAAACCCTTTGTTTTTCCAGACTCTGGAAGATTTAAATGAGCCCTTTGATCGGTGTGCCTTTGTAGCCGACGTTAAAGGGCCGGCCGGAATCGGACATGATCACTTTTTTGATCGGCATACCCATGGCGGTGCCGATGGTGGCGTGTAGATCGGGAATAAGGACTTTGTCTGCGGCCACTTCATGCCCGCGGTCGGTAGCGCCGATCACCTGCCCGGTTTTAATTCCGCCGCCGCCAATCATGGTGCTGAAGGCCTTGGCCCAGTGGTCGCGTCCCATGGACTCCGGTTTAAGTTCCGGGTTCCGACCGAATTCTGTGGCTACCACAACGATGGTGGAGTCAAGCAGTCCGCGGTCCGATAGGTCCTGCATGAGGGCGGCGAGCGCCCGGTCGAGATCGCGCGCATTTTCTTCGGGCATTTCGTTGTGGCTGTCCCATCCGCCTTTGGTGACTTCTACGCAGCGCACGCCGTGTTCAATCAGGCGCCGGGCCAGCAGGCAGCCTCGGCCGAATTTGGATTTTTCACCATACATGGCTTTGGTTTCTTTGGACTCCTTGTGAATGTCAAAAGCGGTCAGGTCTTCGCTTTCCATCAGGGTGACGGCGTCGGCGTAGAACTTTTCATAGGCCGTGACGGATCGTTGTTTATATTTTTCGCGGAACTGGCGGTCGAAGGTATTCGCGAGATCCAATTGATCGTGGTACTGCTTTTCGTTCACCCATCCCGGTCGTTTGCTGAACTGCAGGCCTTTGGCGGCATCGCCGATCGGCACGGCCCCGAGTTCGGGAGGCAGGAAGCCGGCGTATGCATAGTCGGAGCCGGGAGCAATGACAATATTTCCGGGCAGGGCCGGATTGATTCTTCCCTGATGGAGCATAGACCAGCTTCCAAGGGTTGGATGCACGATGCTGCTGCGCGGTTCGTAGCCGGTGTGCATGAGATAGTTGCCCTGGCCGTGTGCGCCCTGTGTGGAATACATCGAGCGAATGACGGTGAGTTTATCCATCTGTTGCGCAGTTTTCGGGAAAAATTCACTGAGCTGAATGCCGTCGATATTGGTGTTGATGGCTTTGACCGGTCCGGCTTCTTCGGTGCCCGGATGCGGGTCGAAGGTATCGAGATGACTCATGCCGCCGGCCATGTAGAGGAAGATCAGCTTTTTGTCGGTGTTCGGCAGCATATTTGCGAGGGCGGGATTGATGAACGGTGCTCCGACGCCCACGCCGAATGCGGTTTTGGCGACCCGGCTCATAAAGCCGCGGCGACCGAGTTGCCCTGCTTGATTAAATGGATGGCTCATATTGTTCTCCAATCATTGGATATACATAAATTCACGGGTGTTCAGCAGAGCCCAGAGAATCATCCGGTAGCCGGTCGGGCCCTTATTTGCAGCCAATACGGCCGACGCAATTTCGATATCTTCTTCGGTTGGATTGCGCGTAAGTACACTGCGGAAGATGGCAAAAAGTTTATCTTCTTCGATCTCCTGTTCGGCAATTTTTTTGGCGAGCACCGAAAGATTGTTATTCAGAATGTGGTGGATCGGTCCATTCAGGATATTGAGCACCTGCGTGATATTGGGGTCGGTGCGGCCACTACCGATAATTTTGCGATCGGATTGCCCAAACTGGCGGATGAAGTGATAGGCCGGGGCGGGAGAGGCCAGTTCGGAGGCGCGCACGAGACCGCGGTCGATCCCGAGCCATCGCGGATCGGTCATGTGCTGGAAGCTCCAGGTTTTAAAATTAGCGCCATATCTTCCAGCCTTACGTTTGGTTTTTGAATTGAAGATTTTGTTGGCTTCTCTTTCTGCCTGTTTGCGCGCCGCTTTTTCCAGATCGATATACTCATCGGTGTAGTAGGCCACGAGTTCTTCGATGGGGGTGAAGTAGAGTTCATCGGCATATTCAATATATTCCGGGGAGGTGTAGCGGGAGCCGTGACCCTTGCGTTCGTCGGGATCAACGATGGCGAGGGAGACGAGGGGGTCCCACA
>CAKZQV010000360.1 GCA_937141895.1 uncultured Verrucomicrobiota bacterium | reverse complement strand
GGCTGAGCTGATTGGATTGGATTCCGGCGATGCCTTTAGTCACGAATTATATAAACAGAATAAACGAAACGTATTTGAAGGTCAGCTGATGATGACGTTGCGCCCGACGGGGAGTGGAGAGGTAACGGTTCGTTGCAAGGCGGATGGACTGAAAGAAAGCGAATTGGCTTTTGTGATTACCAATCCGAAATGATGTAGGTAGGGGTTGTTTCGACAACTACTCCTGTTCCCCGGGGCAGTTTTTACCAGATGAATGAGATGAGGGTTAGCATGAGAACAGTTGGTTTAGGTTGTTTATTAACAGGTCTGCTTCTGCTGCATAGCGGTTGTACGACGTCGACAGCGATTCAGGGAAATGTGGAATATTATGGAAATCCACACATCACAGAGCAGCTTGAGCTGGATACGGTTTGGGCGGCGAATCGGGCGAATTTTGATTTGCATACAAAAGGAGATCTTCAGTTTGTAGCGTATTACGATAAAGATCGTATGATGACGGTGGCGTCGCGCGAGCTGGGGAGCGATAAATGGACGAAGACGACGCTTTCGAGCAAGCTACATTGGGATTCGCATAACTATGTTGTGATGGGCATTGATGAAAAGGGCTTCATTCATGTTTCCGGAAATATGCATGTAAACCCGCTCGTATATTATCGGAGCGCAAAGCCGCTTGATATAAGCAACATGCTTGAGCTTCATGCGATGACAGGAGAGCAGGAGGATCGTGTAACCTATCCAAAATTCTATAATGATAATGACGGTAAACTGCTCTTTAATTATCGGGCAGGATCGTGCGGCGATGGAAATATTCTCGTGAAACAATTTGATACGGAAACCATGCGCTGGTTCGACTACATGGATAGGCCTCTTTTTCTGGGGGTGGAGGACGACAATGATCGTGCCGCGTATCATACATACGCCCGAGATGCCGCGGGCGATTTTCATTTTTTGTGGATGTGGCGTTGGACGCCGGATGTTGAGACCTGCCATCAGTTATGCTATGCAAAAACATCGGATTTGCGCTCATGGACAAATGCGTTTGGCGAGCCCGTTCAGTTACCGCATCGACCCGATGTGGATGCGCTGATTGTGGATGACTCCCCGTCCAAGGGCGGCCTGCATAATTCGCGAAAAGAGATGATTCTCGATTCAAAAAGTCAACCGATTGTCGGCTATGTTAAATACGATCAAAAGGGATACACGCAACTCTATTTAGCGAGGCCGGTGAATGACTCCTGGTTGATCAAAAAAGTATCGGATTGGGATATTCGGTGGGAATTTATCGGGGGCGGCGATCAGATGGCTCGCGAAGCTCAATTTGATTTTGAAGGCTTTTCGGATGAGGGCTATTTGGTCATCACATGGAAGACCACCAAAGATGCGGGCACGTATGTCGTGGATACCGACACGTTGGAGCCGGTCGCCCTTCCGGTTAAAATGAAACAAAAAGAACCGGATTCGCTCGAAGATAAATTGACCGACAACGCTGAGCTGATAGTACATATCCGTCCGGATCGGGGGCAGTCTTTAGATCCCCAAACGCACTATGTTCTCAAGTGGGAGACCCAGATAGGGAGCCATGGGAAACATGCGCCGGAAGTCATCCCCACCGAGCCAACAAGCAAGCTCTACGTCGTCAAAATTGAAGAGGATAAATAGGGCGTGACTTTATGGCGTATAGAAAATCAGCTGACGCGGAGAATCCCCGACAGGGAATTGACCCTTATTCCCATTCCTAAATCGTGGGTTATCCGTTGATAATACGATCGCGATGGTGGGCAGGAGAACATCCTTGTACTTTTTTGAAGAGACGGCTGAAGTAGTAGGGATCGTCGTAGCCGAGCTTTGTGGCGATTTCGTTGATGCCGAGGTTGGTTTGATAGTTGAACCGATTTTTCAGCACTAAAATTAAATGAATTGAGAACAAAACATGCAAAAGGCGGCCCGCCCTTAACCCGGTGCCGAACCCTTCGTTCCGGCCGCTGCGTATAAGAATGAAAAGTACGTCCTGAATGTTCGTATCTGCTGATTTAGAGGGAGAGCCTAAGGAAGGACGGGAAAAAATTAGCTAGAAGTAAAAGGATAATTATGAATATTAAAAAATCAGTATGGATGGCGACACTATTGATCGCCGCAGTTGGAGTCGGTAGGCAGGTGGCAGCAGGGGAATCCGGTTTGAAAGGGGCGCCGCCGAATCTGATCATTGTCCTTACCGATGATCAGGGCTACGCGGACGTGGGATTTCATGGCTGCAAGGACATTCCCACGCCGCACCTGGACTCCATCGCGGCCAACGGCGTGCGCTTTCCTAATGGCTACGTCTCCTTCCCGCTCTGCTCGCCGAGCCGCGCGGGCATCCTGACCGGCCGTTACGGGCAACGCTTCGGCTACGAACGCAATCCGGCGTGGGAGCCGGATGAACCGACCTTCGGAGTGCCGTTGTCGGAAACGATGCTGCCCGCCGCGCTGGGCAAGGTTGGCTATCAGAGCGGTATCATCGGGAAATGGCATCTGGGCGGCGCGCATCCGTCGCTTCATCCACTCAACCGCGGCTTCAACGAATTCTTCGGCTTTCTCGGCGGCGGCCACCGCTACTTTCCAGAGGATTTGACGTTGGAGACTTCGGACCGGGCTGAGGACTATTATGTGACGTGGATCCAGCGGGACCACACTCCGGTTAAGACGTCAAAATACCTGACGGATGAGTTTTCCGATGAGGCCGTCCGGTTCGTGGAGCGGCACAAGGACGAGCCGTTTTTCCTCTATCTTGCCTACAACGCACCACACGCCCCCATGCAGGCGAGTGAGAAATATCTCTCCCGCTTTCCGAACATCAAGGAGAAGAAACGGCGCACCTACGCCGCCATGATCAGTGCCGTGGACGACGGCGTTGGACAGGTCCTCGCCAAACTGCGCGAGTTGAATCTCGAGCAGAATACCCTGGTGGTTTTCCTCTCGGACAATGGCGGCGTGCTCGAGTATAGGGCCCCCAGCAACCAGCCGTTGCGCGGCAGCAAGAACTCTCCTTATGAGGGCGGCTACCGCGTGCCGTTTGCCATGCAGTGGCCCGGTCAAATCCCCCAAGGCCTCGTCTATGAGCAGCCCGTCATCTCGCTGGATATTTTTGCGACCATTGCCGCGCTGGCCAAAGCCCCGCTCGATCCGGCGTTTCCGCTGGATGGCGTGAACCTCATGCCGTATCTGACCGGGAAAAAATCCGGTTCGCCGCATGATGCGATTTATCTGCGGATGTATGATAAGGGTGCGTTTGCCGTACGCAGCGGCGACTACAAGCTTTTAATTCCCGACAAAGACAGCAAAACGGAACTGTTCGATTTGGAAAATGACATCGGCGAGTCCAAGGATCTGGCGGGCACCCACCCTGAAGTGCTCGAAAACCTGGAGCGCAAGCGCAAGG
>CAKZQV010000359.1 GCA_937141895.1 uncultured Verrucomicrobiota bacterium | reverse complement strand
ATTCCGGCCGGTGTAGAGTCGGGGTCACGCCAGCGTCTGCCGGGTAAGGGCGAAGCCGGAGCACGTGGGGGCCCGGCGGGGGGTTTGTTCATCGTATTCCACGTTCGCGACCATGACCTGTTTAAACGGAACGACCTCGATATTTACTGCGAAGTTCCGGTGCCTTTCCATATCGCGATGCTCGGCGGTGAAATTGAAGTTCCAACGATTCACGGCGGCGCCAAGCTGAAGATTCCAGCCGGCACCGAAAGCGGGAAGATTTTCCGTCTGCGCGGTCAGGGCGTTGTGGATGCGGCGCACGGCCACGGTAAAGGCGATGAGCATGTTCAGGTGAAAATCGAAGTGCCGAATCGTTTGTCCGGTAAGGAGAAAAAGGCCATGCAGAAACTCGTGGAGCAGCTTCACGATAATCATTTCGAAGAAACCTCGCGCATGAAGAAACTGGCCGACAAATTCTACGAACGTAAAAAGAAACTCGAATCGGTATAAAAGCTGAACCACGAAGACGCCAAGAACTCTACGCTTTGCGTCCTTTGTGTCTTGAGCGTAGCGGGTGGTTAGTTTTGTTTAATGAGAATTAATTCGCTAGTTGATGCAGGTGAGCTGGAGAAAGAAGTCGCCATTCTTTCTTCGGAGGAATCGCATCATCTGGCGCGGGTGCTCCGCGTTCAGCCGGGGCAGGACATTACGCTGTTTGATGGGCAGGGCGGGGTGGCCGAGGGCCTTATTGAAACGGTTTCAAAATCAGCCGTCGACGTCCGGATTTCCAAGCATTGGAACGTCCCAAAGCCTGTCATTGAAATTGACCTGATCCAGGCGGTTCCGAAGCCTGATCGCTGGGAACTGGTTTTGCAAAAAGCCGTGGAGCTGGGTGCGACTACGATCCGTCCGGTTTTGACGAAGCACACCGAATTTAAGCCGAATCCGAAAAAGCAGGAGCGGTGGAATAAAATTGTCCTTAATGCCGCCCAGCAATGCGAAGTCCGCTGGCTGCCGGATCTCCAACCCTTGGAAGAATTTGAAGCCATTCTTCCAATCCTCGGAAACTATGACCTCGTTCTGGTTGGTTCACTTTTTGAAGGAACCAGGCCCTTTCGCGATCTTCCAATGACTGGAAAATCCAAGGTGGCTATCCTGATCGGTCCGGAGGGCGATTTTACAGAAGAAGAAGTCCGCGCGGCGGTGGATGCCGGCGCGGTACCCGTTTCTTTCGGCGATCGAATTCTTCGTACCGAAACTGCGGCGATTTTCGGTTTAAGTGTGCTGGCCTATGAGCTACTTTAGACGCCCTTAGTATAAACTGAATGGACGCGACTTTATGAAAACAACGGTTGTTGCATTGGCAAACCAAAAGGGCGGGGTGGGTAAAACAACCACCGCCATTAACTTTTCAGCCTGTTTGGCGGAGAAGAATAAAAAA
>CAKZQV010000358.1 GCA_937141895.1 uncultured Verrucomicrobiota bacterium | reverse complement strand
TGGAAGCTGGAACGTGCACAGGTATTGCAGGAATTGCTCCCTAGGGCTGCGGCTTCGCAGGCTGAAGCGGATGCGCTCTTTCAGGAGTTTCTGGCATCTGAATCCGGGGCTATTACGAGTGAGGATGAATTGATTTCCTTTCTGCAGAATGCGGCACATCAGGCCGATTTTGTGGTGGATTCGCTGAAGGTGGAACGCAGAGAGTCCGCGGCCAATAATCAGGCGGCCGTCTTGACTGCGAGTGTAAAAGGAACCGGCACGTTTCTCGCGGTTCAGACCTTTATGGGCGATGCCGCCATGCGGCAGTACCTCCTTTCAGAAAGTTCGCTTCAAATCAGTCAGGGCGGTAAAAGTTCCGGTGCGGAGAGCTGTCGTGCGGAAATCCGGTTTGAGTTGATCTTGTTTGATACAAGCAAAATGGACGAGGGGGCGTAGATGAGCACAAAAATCAAACCGATTAAGGTGTCCACCCCCTACAAAGAGGAGTCCGTCAAGATTCCCTCGGCGATCACCTTGATTATTATCGTGCTGCTCACCGTGCCGTTGGCGATGTGGATCATCAAAATTAATGATGAAGGAACCCGGGCGGCCAATGTGGCCCGCTATAATACGCTGATTGCCACCGTGGACCATGATGTGCGAACGGTGCGGGCGCTTCTGGGCAACGATGCCGAAGAACTGGCCGCGATTCGTGAAGCCCGAAAGACTGCAACGGTTACCCTCATTGTCCCGGAAGTGGTCATTTTAGAGCAGAAAACAGACGGTCAGAACGTTGCTCCGCTGAAGGTCACGCTGGACGGCGTATACTGGAGCCCGAGCAATCCGTTGGCCAGCATTGATGGCGAAACGTATCGCGTGGGTGATGTAATTCAGGGCTATGAAATCGTACGCATCGATAAAACATCGGTGCAGTTCCAATCCTCGGATGGAACCATTGTAAAGAAAGACATGTATGATGACCTGCTGAAAGGCAGTAGCCGGAAATAAGCAGCTGGTTTTTCGATTCCTTCGGGAATTTTGGTTTACCTTTTTATCTGTAAGCTCGAAACGAGTATGGATGGGCCATGAAAAAGAAAACTAAATCCGGGGCAACGTTAATCGAGGTCATGCTGGCCGTCTTAATTTTGGCGATAATGGCTACGGCTCTTCCCATTGCCCTTCAGCAGCCGCGGCGGTTGGTGGTTCAGTCACTGCAACGGCAGGTCTGTGTACTGGCCGGTACGGAAGCCCTTGAGATGGCGAGTAGCTGGAATCCGGATGATCTTTCCGATGGTTGGGAAACCGCTGCAGAGGCGCTGTCCAGTCGATATGGTCTAAACGATCAGAACGTGACGATTGAGGCGGAAGCTGAGGTGTCGGAAGATCATGAGGATATGACCACGGTTTCCGTCCGCATCACGTATCCGGGTGGCGGCGGGGATGAGGTTTATCTGGAAACGCTACTTTACACGCCTTAGGAGATCTATGGAAAACGATAATTCCAGAAAGCAGGGCATCAGCTTGATTGAACTGCTGGTGGCAATGATCGCTGTGGCCATTCTTTCTCTAACCGTCGGTGCACTTTTGACGCTACCGGTTAAATCCATCGCCAGAAACAGGGAAATTTCGCAACTGAAAAGCGAGGTCGGGCTTGCCATGCTTTATATGACATCCGATATTCGCGAATCAGGGTATGAAGATGTGGCGAATAATGCCTCTAACTATGGCCGTGGAATGCTCACGCTTCCCGCGAATGATGTTCGCGGATCAACCATTCAGTATCAGCTGGAAGGCGATACATTAAATCGATACGTCAATGGGGGCAGTGCGACTGCGCTCATTGCGGAAGGCGTTGGCGCCTTTCGTTCATGGCCGACCAATAACGCAACCACGGGCGTTCAGGGCATTGGTCTGCATCTTGAAATAACGACCAGCGGTGGGGTTCCGCTCGATCACGACAGTTTCATTCATACGAGGAACTAAAAATGAAAACCTCAACACATGCAAATTTCGAATTAAACAACGCTTTCAACCATCGGAACAAGGACGGGGCAATTCTCGGCATTATGGTGATCGTCATGGTCGGGGTGATTATCCTGACGTTGGCCCTCTTTACCCTTGCGCGGCACAGCGGCCGCGAGGCGATCTATGCTGAAAAACGTGCTCAGGCCTTTTGGCTGGCGGAGGCGGGCATTCAGGACGGCATGGCCGACTTAACTGAAAACGGGCGGGAAAATTGGGAAGATATACGTGGAATAAAATTTGGGCCGGGCTCTTATGAGGTGATTGCCGGTGACAGTAAAAAGACCAACTTTATTGCATCCGGGTATGTCGAGTTTGGTGGTCAGACCCTCGATCGTTCGATTGAAATTGTTCCGAATTCCTGGATCAGCCAGCTTCAGGACGTCATTCATGCGGCAAATAACTCGGGACAGGAATGGCAGTTTGAGCTAAGCGGAGAGCGGGTAGACGTCAATGGAGATGGTGTCATTAATTTTCTCGATACCGGACCGCCGCTCCCGACGGGCCGTGGGCGATACCCTGGCGGCGCTGATCATGTCATCGGCAATATCGATGTAAACGGAAATTACAGGATGTATGGCCAGAGTCAGGTCAGTGCGTATCCGGACGATGCTGAAAACATACCGGGAGATGTGAGTTATTCCGGAGATATTTTAACTGATCCGGAAACGACGATTGCCGGAAGCACGGCGAAAACTTCCATTGGGGATTATACCCCGCCTAATCTGGCGGATATGAACTATGCATCCAACCATACCTGGAATGTGGCGGCCGAGTTTGCAAGGCTTGGGATTACATCGGGGGCGCTGCCTTCCGAACATGCCTTACATGATATTGTTTCGATTAACGTGCATCCGGATGGAAAGGATCCAACGCCGAATGGCGACGATGATTTTTACTTTCAACCCGATAGCGGATTTAAGTTGGGTACGCCCTCCACGGGAAAAACGCCCCTGAATTTGAAGGACGATCAAACCTATTATGTGGAAGGCCATGTCTGGTTTCATTCAAAGCAAACCTATGGGTATGAGATCGACGGACAATCCGTGATTGTTTCCACCAAGGATATCCACATCAGCGATAACTTGAGTTATCAAAACGGCGGGGAAAAAGCAGTTGGGGATAATGCCCCTGATATGCTGGTACTGGTGGCGCTGGGGGATATGGATGTCAATGGAAGGCCCACCAATTATGGGGATATTTATTTCGGAGATCCTGAGTATGGAACCCTATACAACTGCGATGCCTTCATGTTTGCCAACAGTGACTTTTTGTATAATACCTTCTCAACTGGAAGACAGAGTGGCAATCAGGAAGAGCCGGAGTCCGGGTTTCGGGTTTTAGGAAACTTTATGGCCATGGATCAAGTGGTGTTGCGCCGGGATTGGTACACGGCGGCTGAATATCCAAGTGGGGCTGGTGATCTCTGGGCTTATGTCGATGCGGGGGGGAAGTGGTTTGATTTGGAAACCGGAGTGCGGCTCACAAATGATCAGGAAAATGGTCTGAAGAATAAGCAGAGACGCGCTGCGATTTATGTGGATGACCAATGGATTGATTTGGAAAATAATCCAGATCCGGACTCATATTCGGGCAAGGGCATTCCCTCCGAAAATATCCGCCACTATGCCATGCAAATTGCCTATGACGGGCGCCTCTCTGAAATGGCAGATAATATGAGTGGAATGCCCTCGACCCAATTTGGAGCAGGAATTGACGGCATTAAGACGTGGAGAGAAATTCCTGCGCCGTAGCCGTTCGAGGCATTCCTTATAGCAGCACGCCTTCGGGCATGGCACCTTCATCGTTGGGGTCCCACCAGCGGCCGGGTTCAGCGCCAATATATTTGATGCTTTTGGTGGTCATCCGATTGCCGCGACTTTTCACCCCTTTGATCGCGATGTCGGCGGGATTAAATTTCTGCTGATGGATCCGTTGCCCTTTGGCGGGGTTATATTTCACGTAAATCGCTTCGGGCGTGTCATCGACCAGCAGCTGCAGTTTTGACTTTTCGCCGAGGCTCATGAAATATTCACGATTCATAATCGCGCCGCCGATTTTAAAGCGCTTCATGTAGGTGATGCGAGCATCGGTGTAGACACAGGTATACTGCTTTTCGCGGTCATAGATTTCCACGCGCTCGAGCTTGCCGTCCACAAAGATTTTTTCCGGAGGCTGGAGCACTTGATACTGCCCGTTTTTCATGATGATCAGCAGTTTGTCGAGGGAGGAGCACTGCAGGATTTCCTCACCTTTCACAGCCGTGCCGATGTAGCCGTTTTCGTCCTGCTTGATCGATAGTTCGGTGGCGGTCAGTTCGCGCACATCGGCTTCTTTGAAGCTGGTGGATTTGGTCCGGCGTGGATATTGATCTTTGTATTCTTTGATCAGGCGTTTGATATAGCGAATGGTATAGCCGTTCAGTTGTCCGAGGTCTTTTTCGACCTGATCGAGTTCCGCAAGAATGTCTTCGATGTCTTTGCGGTTTTTCTCGATGTCGAACAGGGAGATGCGTTTGATGCGCACGCCGAGCAGCATTTCGATATCGTCGTCGACAATGGCGCGTTTTAATTGACCTTTGAACGGGTCGAGCCCTTTGTAGATGGCTTTATAAACAGCTTCATAGGTTTTGCACTGTTCGATTTTTTTGTAGATCCGGTTTTCTACAAAAATCTGAACTAGGGTTTTACTATGAAATTCATCCAGCAGCTTCGCCTGTTTCAGGTTGAGCTCGCCTTCCAGTATCCGGAGCAACTGCTGCACATTTTCGCGCAGGACTTCATCAATCGTCATTTCAACCGGGCGACCTTCCCGCAGGCAGATCAAGCGGCTGGAAACCGAGGTTTCGCATTTGGTGAAGGCATACAGCGATTCGATGGCTTTGTCCTGGGAAGCGCCTTGCGTAAGCGTTAGTTCAATTTCAACTTTTTCAGCTGTAAAATCGTTAATGGCCCGGACGGGAACCTTTTTCTTTTTAACGGCATCTTCGATGGAGGCGGTCAGGGATTCCGTGTTGGTTCCATGAGGGACTTCCGTGATGACAATGCGATTACTTTTTCCGGGCTCGATTTTTGCCCGCAGTTTTACTTTGCCATTGCCCTTGTTGTATTCTGAAACATCCATCAGACCGCCGGTCTGGAAATCCGGTAGCAGATTCAATTCGACGGGAGTGCGTTTCTTTTCCCTCAGGATTTCAATCTGCGCTTCCAACAGCTCGATAAAGTTATGCGGTAGGATACTGGTGGAGAGGCCAACGGCAATGCCGTCCGCGCCGAGCATCAGCATCAGCGGGAGTTTGCAGGGCAGGTTAACCGGTTCTTTATTTCGTCCGTCGTAACTGGCAATCCATTCGGTCAGCTCTTTGTTGAAAATTTCATTCCGGGCCAGCGGCGTC
>CAKZQV010000357.1 GCA_937141895.1 uncultured Verrucomicrobiota bacterium | reverse complement strand
TTGATAAACATCCCAGTCGAGCTGCCCTACGCGGCGAAACCAAAGCGTGATGCAGGTTGAAGTGATGACGATGAAGACCGAATACAGGATCGCCACCCAGAGCATGTCGTTCTGCATCGCAGAGTCCGGAAAGCTCAATAGGATAATGGCGAAGGCAATCGGCGTATTTTGAATACCGGTTTCCAGGCTGATCGCCCGTTGCTGAATCGGATAGGCCCCCAGCAGCCGCGACAGGCAATACCCGAATAAAAATCCAGCCAGCCCCAGCGATACGGATGCGACATAGAGCGGCCAGGGCGTGCTGAATATGAGCGCGTAGTGGCGATAAAAAGCGGTCCCGATCAAATAGAGGATAACGATCATCCCCATGAACCCGGCCGTGTCTTCCGCCACTTTCGCCCAGCCCCTCGAGAATCGCCGGAGGATGAGCCCCCCGCAAACAGGCACGAGCACCAGCACCAATGACATCACGATGTCGGTGGCAGGTATAATGAACGATGCGTCCCCGCTCATCTGTTCGGAGAGCCTTTCGGTAAACGGGCGGGTGTAAAGCCCGAGCAGTAGCGGAGTCATGACCAGCGCGAGTATGGTGGAAACCGTCGTCATCGAAATGCTCAGCGCCACCTGTCCACGCGCAAAATAGCAAAAAAGATTGGAAGTGGTCCCACCCGGCAAGCATCCCACCATGATGAGGGCGATGGCCACAGCGGGCGGCAGGCCGAGTAGCAGAGACATTCCGAGCGCGATCAGCGGCATGAAACCGAGCTGCGACAGCAACCCAACAAGTATAAATCGGGGCCGCCGGATCGCTCTTATGAAATCAGCGGCCGTCAAGCTCGCCCCCATGCCGAACATGATGATTAAAATCATCACGGCGAGCAGCACCTTGTCGATCGGATAGAGCAGCTGTGTTTGGGGATCGATCATTATAAAACTCCTATTCCGACATCTCAGCGATCAATGAGGCGTAGCGCTCATGGATCGCGTGGCGTTTCAGTTTAAAAAGGTTCGTCAGTTCCACCCCCACCTCGAGTGGCTGCTCCAGAAATCTAAAATCATATACAACTTCGTATCTTTTAAATTTCGAGGGATCTTTCATCGCCTGGCGGATGTCTTCACGGATCCGATCCCGCAGATCGGTTCTCCGCACCAATTCGGGAAGCGAATCGGCAGCAAAACCCGCCTCGCGGCAAGCGCTCCGGTCGGGCAGAATGAGGGCGCAGAGCTGCTTGGCATCCTGTCCCAACACCACGCATTCTTCTATCAGAGGGTTGAGCTTTAACTGCAACTCGATCGGCTCGGGCTCTACGTTTTCTCCGTTTTTAAGAACGATGGTCGCCTTGGAGCGTCCGAGAATTTTCAGCGCGTCGTTGAAGGTGATCATGCCGAGGTCTCCAGTGTGGAACCACCCGTCCTCACTCAAGACCTCGGCGCTGGTCGCCGGATCCCGATAATAGCCGAGCATGACCTGCGGGCCGCGAATCTGAATCGCTCCCCGTCGGCCGCGCCCCTCATCGGGACAGCTCGGATCCGGATAGAGGATGGCGCCGCTATCCAGATCGGCGATGCGGACCTCCGTCTGCGGAATCAGCGGCCCGACCGTGCCGCAGACCAATTGCTCCGGCGTTCTAACCGCCACGACGGGCGATGTTTCCGTCAACCCGTAACCTTCCAGCACGGGGATACCAATGGAATTAAAGAACCGGTCGATCTCAGGCGAAAGCGCTCCCCCCCCGGAGATGGTTCCTTTGAGCGAGCCGCCTGCCTTTTGTCGGACCGTCTCCAATACAGCGGCGTTGAAAAAACCATACCAGGGTAGGACCAGCGTCCATTTCAGAGCCGCCCATGCTTTACGCAGGAGGATGCGAGCCCACGGGGCTGGCTCGACCCGCAAATCCTGATCCCGCAAAACGAAGAGAGCGTCGCGGTAATGGGTCCCCAAAAACAGCGCAATGTGGAAGAGGGCTCGGCGGATAGGATGCGCCTTAGCCACCGTCGAAAGGATGCGATGGTGCAGGCTTTCCCAAAGCCGGGGAGCGGAGCCCATGAAAGTCGGCTCAACTTCTTGCAGGTCTTCGCCGAAGCGCCGCGCACTGGTGTAGTAGGTGCAGGCACCCCGGCTGATGCAGAATATCTCAAGCATCCGCTCAAAAATGTGCCAAACGGGCAGAATCGAAAGCGCCCGGTCGGTGCACGACAACTCCAAGGGCACACAGTCCACCTGCGACATAATGTTGGCATGGGTCAGCATCACCCCCTTCGGCTGACCCGTCGTGCCC
>CAKZQV010000356.1 GCA_937141895.1 uncultured Verrucomicrobiota bacterium | reverse complement strand
CCGTATTCGATACTACCGTCCCGCTTCCCTCATCCAACGGCCAGTGCGCCACGAGGCCGGAGGTTGGATTTTCACCAGAAATAGGCACATCGTAACGGTCATAGCTGACACAAAAGGCCTCATCCAGAACACCGGTACGTCCTTCAAAAATGGGTCGTTGCTCAATTAAGGACAGCGCAATACCCGATTTAGAGTTTACATAGCGGGTGTCGTTATTTGAAGTTTCTGGATACGTATCTAATCGATCACTATAGTTACAGATAATAAAGCCGACTCGGTCGCTGCGCATAAAGTCATCTCCCATCAGCTCGTTGATGGTCTTCAGTGCGCGGCGCGTCTCTTGATACTGATTATAATTCGCATTATCTTCGCTTCTTGGAATCTGAAAATAGATCGGCTTATAATTGGTTCTTGGATCTGTCCAAAAATCCTTCAGCACCGTATGCAAACCATTTTCGTTGTCGACCCATTTTGTAGCACTTGCTTCAATCAATATTTCGTCAATGAGCGGATTGCGGGCCAGCGCCTTAAACCTATCGCCATTGGCACGAACATCAAAACTTAGCGTAACATCGCGATGTCCATGACTGTCCAACCAGTCGCGAACATCCTGAAATTCATCCTCCGTCCAATTATAAACAATGCCGTCGCTAGCCTCATCGTAGAGCATCAGGACATTAATCTCGCCGCCTCTTCCTTCGACAATATCAAACTCTTGTTGCAACCTTGAAGACATGCTGAAATTTTTTGCGGGCGTAAATTGCGAGCGGGCAATCTCGGCCATCTCATGAACCGAATGATCAATCTGCCTGACCATGGTTCTCCACTCAGCAAGCGTCGCTTTCTTATCTGTTCGCTTATCGTTGAACACATAGTTAATTCCCTCGATCTTCTCGAGGGCCATATCCCACTGATCCAGATTCTGCGCAGCAACGCCATCCCACTGATGGGTTCCGAGCCAAACTTTATAGCCAAAGCTTGTGTTTGAGGTGCAAATCAAAATTGATGCGATAAAAATCGATTTCATTTTCTTCGTTATATTCATAGTAACTCCGCTGCTTGTTTAAATACTAACCCTTCCGCAGTATTCAAATTCGACAACCAAACCTATAAAGGCGTTGCAAAAGATCTGTTTCATTCTCCGCTACCTATCAATAATCAGATCAGCGGAAACAGGGTTTAAATGGCCATTATTCTCTCATGACAGATCGTTTGTCATTAGTGAATAATTGACAATTAGCTCGTCAATAATCGACAGAGCGGTCTTTTTGAGGGGCTTTTTCGTGCTTTTTAGACAACGCCTCTGACGGCGTCTGATTAAACTGCTTTTTGAAGAGCTTTCCAAAATGACTCATATCGGTGAACCCAACTAAGCTCGCGATTTCGGAAATTGTTAACGCAGTGCCGTGTTGTTCGAGTAGCCGCTTTGCCTGATTTAGACGAATGGTCCGAATGAACGCCGACGGCGTAAGATCAGCCACTGATTTCAGTTTATAACGCAAGGAACGAGCGGAAATATTCATCACCTTAGCGAGCTGGTCGACACCGAACTCCCAATCGTCCATATGTTTTTCAATCGTTTTAATCACGTATTCCATAAACTGCTGGTCTGACGATTCAATCTTTAAATCCAGCGGTTCGACCTGTATCTGCTGGCTGTAGCGCTCGCGCATCATACGACGCGATTCAAGTAAGGTGGTTATGCGAGCCTTCAGCAAGGGGATTGAAAAGGGTTTGGTCACATAATCATCCGCCCCATGCTCACGGCCTTCCAATTCATGATCCTGCGAAGATCGAGCAGTTAGCATGATGACCGGAACATGGCACAGTAGCACATCGGCTTTAAGTTTCTGACAAAATTGTATTCCATCCATCACCGGCATCATAACATCAGTGATCACCAGATCCGGCATAAGCTCCGTAGCCAACGTTAATCCGTCCGCGCCGTTTTCTGCTTCATGCACACGATATTTTTCGCCCAGTTCCGCACGAATGAAGGCGCGTATATCGGCATTATCATCCACAATCAGGAGCGATGGGCACTCCTTATCACGGCCCGTCACGGGCGGCTCATCGGAAGATTCTTCAGCACGTTCTTGTTTGACCCTTTCATCCCGAGAGCGATCCACTTCGGCAGATTGTGCCGCGCGAAGCGGTAGAGCTACGGTAAAGCGGCTTCCTATCGACGCTGCCAAAGGACTCGCAACGGTGACGGTTCCCTTAAGTAGTTCAACCAATTCTTTTACCAGCGCCAGCCCCAGCCCTGTTCCTTCGGCATCACTTTCGGCACGGTAGTACTGCTCAAAAATGCGTTCCTGTTCTTTTTCCGAAATCCCGACTCCGCTGTCTTCCACCTTCACGGTAATGGTCTCGGGTGAGGATGAATCGGTATAGCCGATCTCCACCTGTATGCCCACCGATCCGTTATTCGGGGTATATTTGATGGCATTTGAAATCAGGTTTCCAATGATCTTTTGAAATTTATCTACATCGAACCAGGCCATGCAGGTGGCGCGTGGCAGATCGATTTTGAAATCAATACCTTTGGTTTCTGCCAACGGAGCCAACGATTCCGCCAACGCTCGGATAAACTGAACAACATCTTCGCAGACCTCTTCGACAGGCATGCGGCCCGCCTCAAGCTTTCGAATATCCAAAATCTGATCGACTAGTTTACGCAATTTTTCCGCATTTCGGATCATCATCGCGAGTTGTTCTTTTATTTTTCCGGCGGAAGTAGACTGATACAGCGACTGCAATGGCCCGAGCAAAACGGTCAGTGGGGTTCGGAATTCATGGGAAATACTCGTAAAGAAACGAAGTTTAACCTGCTCCAGCTCAACCAAATGCTGCTGTTTTTCGATGATACGCCGATTGTTCGCGCGGATTAAAAAGTAGGCCAAGGAGATGAGTCCCGACACAAACAGCAAAATCATGATCATAAACCAAGCTTGGCGCCAGACCGGAAGCTGAACAACAAATGAGCAACGGGCGGGCGTTGGATCTACATTAAAATCCCGATCACGCGCACGAACTTCGAATTGATAATTTCCGGATTTTAAGTTTAGGAAAATCTGATTCGTCTTTTTTGAATATGGACTCCATTCTCCGTCGTCCAACCGCCACGAAAACATCAGTTCATTCTGAGGCGTCGCTTCCCATTTAGACACTCCCGACCATTCAAAAAAGACATTTCCTTCGGACGAAACTTCTTTCGTAAAAACAGAAAGATCCGTTTCCGGGTTATTCCGCAAAGGGCGGTATCGAATGGCTTTGAAAGGAAAATAAGCTTCTTTCTCAAGCGGCGTTTTTACTTGTT
>CAKZQV010000355.1 GCA_937141895.1 uncultured Verrucomicrobiota bacterium | reverse complement strand
TTTCTTTGGAAAGCGCCGGGCGCAGCGGCGTGATGTCTTCATACAGCCCGTTCTCTTCCTTCGGCCAAGGGTAATGCCCGATACCGGGACGACGGTCCTTATCCTCCGCGTGCGCGATGTTGAAACTCATGTACAGACAGAACGGTTTGTTCTTCGGCTGCTTTTTCAAAAAGTCGACGGAGCGGTCGCCGATCAGCTCGGCGACGTGGCGCTTCGATCCATCCGGCATGGTTTTAAAGTAGGGCTTGCGCATCAACTTTTTCCAGTCGTCGAACATACGCGACATGGCCGTTTTCTCGCCCTCCTGAAACCCCGCGTGTTGTTTGCCGAAAAACCCCGTGCGATAGCCCGACTTCCGCAATAGCGTCGCGAATCCCGTATCGATGTCTTTAGGAATGATTCTCGTGCGCGAGCCGCCGGTGTAGCCATGGCTCCGCTCGGTCATGCCGGTAAACAGACACGATCGGCTCGCCATACAAATCGGCGTCGAGACAAACGCATTTTCGAAACGCACGCCCTGTTCAGCCAAGCGATCGATGTTCGGCGTTTTAATTTGAGGATGCCCCGCGCATCCCAGCGCGTCAAAGCGTTGGTCGTCCACCAACACGAACAAAATGTTAGGCGCAACGGCGCGCGAACACAACGGCACGACCATGAGCGCCATACACAACAGCATTCTATTTCGCGATTTCATCAAGTAATTTCCCTTCGTTCCTCTTGCCCTATTTCGTGACGT
Source organism: uncultured Verrucomicrobiota bacterium (assembly GCA_937141895.1). Taxonomy (GTDB): domain Bacteria; phylum Verrucomicrobiota; class Kiritimatiellia; order Kiritimatiellales; family Pontiellaceae; genus Pontiella. Next base: position 692 of record CAKZQV010000355.1, on the reverse strand, counting down.
TCCACTAAAAGTTCCATTCCTTAATCAGTTTACCAGATTGATCCACAAGGCGGACCCAGTCGATTTCAACCTTTCCTGCGGCAGTGGAAGGATCAAGGCGCAACCCGTTAATGGAGGGTTCCGCAATCTGCGCTTTTACCTCCTGCCACTCCTTCCCGCCATCCAGGGCAAATGATGCCGTGCACCTACTGCTGGCCGGTTCATTATAATACACGGTTCCTTCCTGCGCCCCCGGAGCCCGCATCCGCAGACTCACCGTAAACGGCCCACCGTCCGTCTTCTTCATGCCCCGGAGCGAAATATACGGATCCCGGCCGGAACTCTGAATCACCAGCGTGCCGTCGCCCCGGCTGATGGAGCACGTGCCCCCCGCCTGCCAACCGTCAATCTTCGGCCCCCTTCTCTTTGGTGAAGAAGCTTTCTGCTTTCGTATTTTACGGGTTGAAATACCGTATTTTTCCGGGGCATATTGTGCCGGGTCAAAATTCGGATTCGGCGGCGGAACGACTGCATCCGTCGCTTTAAGGTAGTTTTCAATCATCCGGTCCAGGGTCTGAACTTTTTCAGGATAGCTGGACGCCAGGTTCTTCGTTTCGCCGATATCGTCTTTCAGGTTATAGAGTTTATAGCGATGCGCATTGTTTTCGCCTTCATAGAACATTCGAATCAGCTTCCAGTCGCCCGAACGAACC
>CAKZQV010000354.1 GCA_937141895.1 uncultured Verrucomicrobiota bacterium | reverse complement strand
CGTTCCATTGACCATTCTGAACCATTATATCCGAAAATATGACGAGCCATACCTGAAACAACAGGTGTATCTCAAACCGGGGCCCACCGAGCTCCGGTTGCGGAACCAAGTGTATTGACCCTACAGGGCTCCGTAGGTAGTACTTAATTCAGATGGCTGAAGAAAAACATAAAAAAGAAAGAAATGGCGTTAGGGAAGTGCGCGCTCTGACGACTGATGAACGGGCGTCATTTGTAATTTTTTCACTCTATCTCTTCACCTTCTGTCTGGCGTCATTTATCTATTTTGAATGGCTGGTGCTGAGAGTTGTGGGTGTGACGGCGGCATCGGCCGGACTTTTTTTGTTTTATGCCGCCTTTTTTAATACCGAAGGAAGAGGCAATAGAAACCAATCCCAGCATCCGGTGCGCACCTACCTGCTGAGTTTTTTTCTGGTGCTACTAACCCTGTTTCTACTGCGTTTCGTGGGCGGTTTGATTGTGGATCCAAAAATAGCGGTCATCACGCTCTATGCCGGACTTGCACTATTTCTTATTATTTTCCGAAAAGCTATGATTCAGGTGGTGTCCATGCTGGCGATTTCGGTTTTTATTTTTGTGACGGTGCACAACTGGGATCGGGCACTCAGCGGTAATATGACGATCAAAGATGCATTCGAGCAATGCGGTCAGGCGATGTTCAGAATCGGGCCGATTCAGGATGTCGCCAATATGCTGATTGCGGGTAATTATGTGCATTATCTGAACAAGGTCGATTACCGGAATGAGCAGATTAATATTCTGGCCACGAGGCTGGTGCTGGATACGGATGATGATGAACTGAGAAAAACCCGCGCACTGCTCGATTTTGTGAGTCATCACATTAAATATGTTTCTGACCCGCTGGATGATGTTGAATTTGCCAAGGATCCGATCACCACGCTGATTGCCGGGGGCGGGGACTGCGAGGATCAGGCGCTGATTCTTTGTTCGCTGATGGAGTCTGTGGGACTGAAAACCTACATTGCATTCACGGATGATCATGTTTTTGCACTGGTTCGGTTTTCCAAACGATATGATGATCTCACGGTCGATCCCTTCGTGTATTTGGACGGCGTTCCCTGCTATGCCCTCGATCCCGCGGATCCTGAAGCACAGGTGGGCTTCAGCTTGGCCAGTAAGTTTCGGATTCAGCATGTTTTTGATGTACGGAAAAAAATGCGGGCTCCATTTGAGCTCTATCCTGAGGACTGATCTAACCATCTCGCGGGCTTTCCAACCTCTGGAAGTCGTGCTATACGTTTTTCCAATCATTGGAAGGAATTGATTATGCCCATTCGTGAATATGCTGCGGTTGACCCGAAAAACTCCTGCAGATACTGCAAAGAGGGATTCGAAGAGGTGGAAACCATGGATGCCCCGGCCAAGGAAACCTGTCCGCGGTGCGGCGGTAAAATCCAACGCCAGCTCTCGGCTCCAAGCGTTGGAAGTTCCGACAGCGGTCTACACGATCGTGCCAAAAATGCAGGCTTTACGACCTATAGTAAGCTGGGTAAGGGCGAGTACGAAAAAAAATATTAATGGATAAGCTGGACGGTCAGATTGAGCGGGTCGTTTTCCGAAACGAGGAAAACGGCTTTTGCGTGTTAAGGGTGAAGGTGCGTGGCCATAAGGAGCTCGTTACCGTGACCGGCACCGTGCCTGCCGTGAATCCCGGCGAGTGGATGGCGGGCGACGGGGAATGGTTTACGGACCCGCGTCATGGGCGTCAGTTTAAGGCGGATGGCATTCGTCTTTCTAAACCGGACACGTTGGAGGGGATTGAAAAATATCTGGCTTCCGATATGGTGAAGGGGATCGGAAA
>CAKZQV010000353.1 GCA_937141895.1 uncultured Verrucomicrobiota bacterium | reverse complement strand
GGATTCTCGGGGCAGTTGTGGATGTTGGGATAGCGTAGGCTATGCCCATTCTGGATGTTCTGGATTTCAAATCCTTTGACCGGATGCTCCCGTTTTTCGGGGCCTTCCGACATGCCCATGAACCATTCGGCCTGAATGACGGGCCAGTCGGCACCGTATTGGCCGACGCCGGAGGCATAGTGTTTGTCCAGCAGTTCGGAATCATAGACGATGTCGCCGTTGTCTTTGTAATGGACATAGGTCATCTGGGACTGGCGGTATTTCCAGACATCGTGGTGTTTTACGAAGCTGCAGTAGACCCAGAACCACTGGCGGTTCCATTCGAAGAAATTGCCGTGTGCGCGGCGGCTCCAGTCGTGCGGATGCGAGTCGTCGCTTTCCGACCATTTTACGGTGTAGGGGCCGTATAGGTTGTCGGAGGTGGCCCAGTGTGCGCCGGTGGTGAGGTAATAGGTGCCGCGGTGGAAATGAATGTTCGGCTTGTCACCGCGGAAGGTCGCCGGGCCGTTGACAACGATCGGTTTGGGGTCTTCAGCCAAAGAGATCATATCGTCGTTAAGTTTGGCGATATGGTAGGTGTGGCCGTGCGCAGCTTTTTCTCTATTGCCTGAAAGCGCGCCGAAAACGATGTAGGGTTCGCCGTTATCAAACAGCACGCAGATATCGTATTCGTGGGTGGGGGTCAGATCTTCCGGAAGCAGGGGTTTTCCCAATGCATCTTTGAAGGGCCCGGCGGGCGAGTCGCTGACCATCACGGCGGTATCGATGAGTTTGTTGGAGAGGTAGAAATAATACTTTCCATTCTTCGTGGCCGCGTTGGGGGCCCAGCAGTAAATGGAATCACCGATATAGGTTTCGGAAGGTTTCACCACGCGCTCATGTTTCCAGTCGACTAGGTCGTCGGATGACCAGATATTCCAGTCCGGCATGTTCCACTCTTCGGTGGCGGCTTCCTTATCATCGCGGGTGGTATACATGTAAGCTTTGTCTTCAAAGATGAAGATATGGGGGTCGGCCATGCCGACATCATGAACGAGCGGATTTCCAGCCTGTGTTTGCAGTGCGGCGCAGCATGTGAACAGGGCGCTAATGTGCAGAGTCTTCAGTTTCATCGTTAGATATCCTTTGCTGAGTTATGCGTTCTTAGAAATGCTTTTTTTAGTATGATTCACCTGTGCCGATCAATGAGAATCAGATGTTAGAATACGGCGGTTTGCGCCGCGGTCATTTGTTCTTTCAGCTGCTTCCGAAGGGTCTTCAGTGTTTTACTGTATTCCGGATTGCCGGCGATATTGCGATTTTCCTGCGGATCTTTTTTCAGATCGTAGAGCATCTCTTCGCCGTTTTCGAAGAGGGTATAGGTGAAGCGGTCGGTGATGACGGCGTCGGCGCTTTTAAACCGGTTGTATACGACTTCGTTTATTTTTGTGTCCGGCTTATTGAGCACAGCGGCAAAGCTTTTTCCTTGGACGGAGTCCGGGATATTGAGCCCCGCCAGTTCGCAGAGGGTGGGAAAAATATCGACGGCCGCGGTCAGTGCTTCGGTTTTGGTGCCGGCCGCTTTTCCGGGAACTTTTACGATGAGCGGAATGCGCATCGAATTGTGTGTGGTATTATGTTTTCCCCAAAACGTATGTTCGCCCAGCTGCCAGCCGTGGTCGCCCCAGATGACGACGATGGTATGGTCGGCCAGTCCGAGCTTTTCGAGCTCGTTTAATACATCGCCGGCCAGTTTGTCGGCATAGCTGGTCGAGGCAAAATAGCCGTGGCGCATTTTCCGCTGGAAGGCGGTGGTTGAGTCATCAAAATCGCCGAGCGCGTAGCTTTTATATTCTTTGATCGTGCGCAGCGATTTCGGCGCGTCTTTCGGGCGGTAGGGGTTGGGTGCGAGCGGGATGGCGGCTTCGTCGTAGAGATCCCAGTATTTTTTAGGGGCATAGAAGGGCAGGTGCGGCCGGATAAACCCGCAGCCGAGAAAAAAGGGTTTGCCGCTTTCCTTTAATTTTCGAAGATCGGAAATGGTTTGCTCGGCCACTTTTCCATCGCCGTACGCGTTGTCCGCGGCTTCAACACACTCGTAGAAAAGCCCGAAGCCGCGTTTCGAAACACTATTGGTTGTGGCGGGGTGCAGGCTGGTTGTGTGAGTGATGCCTGAACCGATGACGGGGCGGCTCCAGCTGCGGGCTGCGGTATCGGTGCTGGTGTGGAAAATTTTACCATTGGCCATGGTGGTATAGCCGGCTTCTTTGAAGACCTGCGCCATGGTTACTGCATTCGGCGTGTCGGTGTCGGCTTGCGCAAGATGGTTTACAAAGCGGGTCTTTGTCGGGAGAATTCCGGTCATCATGCTGGCGCGTGAAGCGCCGCAGACGGCCACCTGGCAATACGCGCGATCAAAAACCATGCCCTGCGATGCCAATTTATCAATATTAGGCGATTTCACGATGCTGTCGCCGTAGCATCCGAGCTCCGGCCGTAGGTCATCGATGGCGATGAAAAGTACATTCGGTCGGGGACTCTCATTTGCTGCGGCCGTTTGTACTATCCATGCTGCGGCTGCGATCCATTTTATCATTTTTTTCATTAGGGTTCCTCTTGGTGTCCACACATGAGTTCATATTTCGAACTCAATATAACTAACAGGACGTCGCGCGGCTTTAAAATTCTCTTGGAATTCATATGGTTGAACGTTTGAACGGCGCTGGAGCGCCTCATTTGATGATAAAATGGAATAAATCGATGATAATTTTTACGGGGTGTGTGAAATGCGTCGCGGGTGGCGTCCTATGGGTATTGATTAAAAAGGGCAGCGGGATTCGCTTTATTGAGCTGAGACCATTATAAATTATTTTTGAATAGAACAACATTTTGGGGAAGGTGTACGTATGATGAAGCAATGGATTTTGATGGGGGCGATTTTGGTGTCCGCCTGTGCATTCGGCGGGGCGGAAAAACCCAATATTCTTTTTATCCTCGTGGATGATCTGGGGTATTCGGATGTCGCTTGTTATGGCAACACGCTGCACGAAACGCCGAATGTGGATCGTCTGGCGAAAGAGGGGATTCGTTTTACGGATGCGTATGCGGCCTGTGCGGTTTGTTCGCCCACACGCGCAAGTATTCAAACGGGGCAGTATCCGATTCGTTTCGGGATTACCGACTGGATTCCTGGTGCACGCCGGCTGAATACGCCGCTGCTGGAAAAAGATACCAACACGATGCTGCCGCTTGAGGCGGTCACGCTGGCCGAAGCGGTGAAAGAGCACGGCTATAAAACGGCATTTGTGGGCAAGTGGCATCTGAATGATACAGGGCATAAGACCGGTTTTCCGGAGGATCAGGGATATGATGTGAACATCGGGGGACATCATAAAGGTTCGCCGCCCGGAGGCTATTTTGCGCCGTTCAACAATCCGAGAATGAAAAATAAACCGGATGACAAATATCTGACCGACCGTATGGGCGACGAAGCCGTTGCGCTGATTAATCAGTACGGACAGCACCCGGATGAGTCGTTTTATCTGATGCTGGCCTTTTACACGGTGCACACACCGATTCAGCCTAAGAAGGCGCTTAAAGCCTACTATCAGAAAAAGCTGGAGCAGGATTCTTCCAGTCATTGGAAAAATCCGGGTTATGCCGCCATGGTTCACAGTATGGATGAAAATGTCGGTCGGGTGCTGGAGGCGTTGGAAAAGCAGGGGCTTGCTGAGGATACGATTGTGGTGTTCTTTTCGGATAACGGGGGGCTGGAAATCTGCACCTCCAATTATCCGCTGAGTCAGGGGAAGGGCTATTATCACGAAGGCGGCATCCGTGTGCCGCTGATCATCCGCAAGCCGGGGCAGGTCGAGCCGGGGCTTGAGACTGCCGTTCCGGCAGTTTCCACCGATCTGTTTCCAACCCTGCTCGATTTGGCCGGACTGCCGCTGCGGCCGGATGTGCATAAGGACGGCGAGTCGCTCAAGCCGGTTATCGAGGGCGGAACATTAAACCGCAAGGCGATCTATTGGCACTATCCACATTATCACGGCTCCGGAGAAAAACCGGCAAGTGCCATTCGTTTGGGCGACTACAAACTGATCCGGCATTATGAAAACGGAAAGCTTGAATTGTATAATCTCCGGAAGGATATCGGCGAACAGCAGAATCTGGTTTCCACCATGCCCGAAAAAACGGAGGAGCTCCGGGTGGCGCTGGATCTATGGCTGAAACAAAACCAGGCGTATGTTCCTGGACCGGATCCAGATTTTGATTC
>CAKZQV010000352.1 GCA_937141895.1 uncultured Verrucomicrobiota bacterium | reverse complement strand
GGAGGATCTCGGTCATAAACGGCTGATCATGGTCTATGGCGAGCATCCGAAATATGATGCTCAGTATATTCACGATACCGTACAGGAAGTCTATAAGGTCAAAAAAGGGCCGGGCGAAATTCGGCGGGTAAATATTAATGCCGCGCCGCTCGATGTGGACGGATTTAAAAAGGTGAAAGAGGCCGGGATCGGCACCTATCAGATTTTCCAGGAAACCTATCATCAGGAAACGTATGAAAAGGTGCACTCCGGCGGGCCGAAGTCGAATTATCTCTGGCGTCTGCACGGCCTAGACCGCGCGATGGAAGCGGGGATTGATGATCTGGGCATCGGTGCGCTTCTTGGGTTGCATGATTGGCGCTTCGAGACCATGGCGCTGCTGTACCACACGATTCATTTGGAAGAAAAATTCAACGTCGGGCCGCATACGATTTCGTTCCCGCGTCTGGAGCCAGCGATTGGAACGGATATTGAGAAGATTACTGAGCAGTATAAAGTTTCGGATTATGACTTGAAACGTCTGGTAGCGATTCTTCGTTTGGCGGTGCCCTATACCGGCCTGATTCTGACGTGTCGGGAATCGACGGAACTGCGAAATGAAATGCTGGCGTTTGGCGTAAGCCAGATTGATGGCGGATCCAGTATTGGTGTGGGATCCTATTCTGCGGATGATCCGGAAGCCTTTGAAAAAAGTCAGTTTCTGCTGAATGATAATCGGAGTCTGGATGAAATTATCCGGGAATTGTGCGATGCCGGGTTTATTCCATCGTTTTGCACCGGGTGCTACCGCAAGGGTCGAACGGGCGAGCATTTTATGGAATTTGCCATTCCCGGTTTTGTGAAACGATTCTGCACGCCGAATGCGGTGCTGACGTTTCTGGAATATCTGAATGACTATGCATCAGGCGAAACACTGGATGCCGGCCTCAAACAGATTGCGCGCGAAATGGAGGCCATGCCGGAAAGTAAGGCCAAGGAAGAGCTGAAAACCCGCATGGAACAGGTCCGTGAAGGCGCGCGGGATCTCTACTTCTAGAATAACGAATACCGAACAAGGAATTTCGAATGTCGAATGTTTATACCATTTTAGAAAAAGCCAAAAAATCCGGTGACTTGTCGCGGGAAGAGATTGCTGCACTGCTTTCCATTTCTGATAAGGATGAACAGCAGGCGCTGTTTGATGCGGCGTATGCGGTGAAGGAAGAGCATGTCGGGAAAGTGGCCTATTTTCGCGGGCTGATTGAATGCAGTAATCTATGCATCAAGGACTGCTATTACTGCGGAATTCGGCGGAGCAATAAAAAGGTCGAACGCTTCCTGATGGATGAAGAGGAAATTTTCAAAGAGGCGATGTGGGCCTATGAGGCGGAATACGGTTCCTGTGTCATCCAGTCAGGCGAGCGTCAGGATGAGGAATATATTTCCATGATCGAACGGGTGGTGAAGCGTATTGCGGAAGCGACCAAGGGCGAGATGGGGATCACGCTGTCGTTGGGCGAACAGACCGAAGAGGTTTACAAACGGTGGAGAGCTGCCGGTGCGCATCGCTATTTGTTGCGCATCGAAACAACCCATCCAGAAATCTACGCTAAAATTCATCCGGCCGATCATTCTATGGAAGTGCGAAAAGCCTGTTTGAAGTCCCTGCGCCGAACAGGATATCAGGTTGGTACGGGCGTGATGATGGGCCTGCCGGGTCAGACGATGGAGGATCTGGCGGATGACATTCTGTTCCTGAAAGATATTGATATCGATATGGTCGGCATGGGGCCGTACATCCCGCATTCGGACACGCCCATGGGGGAAGAAATTCCGGCATATACCGATGAAGAAAAAACCGCGGCGCTTAAGCTGGGCCTTAAAATGATCGCAGTAACGCGCATTGTGCTGCGCGATATTAATATTGCCGCAGCCACGGCGCTCCAGGCGTTGGAATATACCGGTCGGGAACAGGGGTTAAAATGCGGGGCAAACGTGATTATGCCCAATTTAACGGAAACCGAATTTCGGCCGAAATATCAACTCTATGATAATAAACCGTGCACCGACGAAAATTCATCGATGTGTCGAGGCTGCCTGAGCGGCCGGATCAAAGGGATTGGTGAAACGATCGGCTTTAATGAGCGCGGCGATTCCCTGCACTTTCAAAAGCGTGCGACCGAATAAATCTATTCCGCTTTTTCCCAGACCATCATGGTGGGATCGGACGTCTTCTCTTCTTTTTCGGTCACGGCTTTTTCCGGCTTGATTTTAGTGATGGCTTCCTTCGGCATCAGCACGTAATTGATTCCATCGATGGTAATGCCGAGCAGGACAACGATCATGGCGTAGAGATAGAGCGTGGAAACGGAACCGTTTTCTAGAAAGCGGAAAAGGCTGAATGGGGTGAGCGCTAGCACGAGTGCCATACGGGTAAATGGGAATTTTTTCGCAAGACCAGATAATATCAGCATAATGGCCGCTCCAACCCCGATGAGGGCAAAAACCGCGAAAAGACCGCTTATAAATTCACTGACCATATTGTCGCTGATCGAAAACTGCATATTCCACACTCCTATACATTGGGCGGAACCTAACACCCGATAGCCCAGCTAATCCAGCTCAAATCCGCCGATAGCGTTCCGCGCTTTCCAAGGGTTGGAACTTTGGGCATAGTCTTTCAATCATTGGAGAATTTGAATGCTGACAACGGTTTTATTAATTCTGGTTCTGGTAATTTTGGGCGCGGTGCTGATGCTTCAGCTCACGGGAAATACAAAGGTCAATACGCGTCTCGACGAATTTACCCGCCAGGCCGGGGCCCAGAATAATCAGGGCGAAGAGCGGATTAAAAAGCTCGAAGATATTTTCCGTGGCCTAGAAAAAGACCTGCGCGAGGACGTGGATGCAGTCCGTGTGAAAGTGGATGAATCGCTCGAAAAAAACAGCCGGCAGTTTGGTGAACGGGTCAAGGAATTGATCGAAACCAACGAAAAAAGACTGGGCGAAATTTCGGGCAAAGTCGAAGAGCGGCTCGATAAGGGCTTCGAAAAAACAAGTAAGGTTTTTGAGGATGTGCTGAAACGTCTGGTGGAAATTGATAAGGCGCAGGAAAAGATTGCCGAGCTTTCGGGCAATGTGGTTTCGCTGCAGGAAGTGCTTTCCGATAAGCGGTCGCGCGGCGCATTCGGCGAAGTGCAACTGAATGCCCTGATTGCCAACATTATGCCGGAAAACAGTTTTTCACTGCAGCATACCTTCAGTAATGGCGTGCGCGCGGATTGCGTATTGTTTCTGCCTGAACCGACCGGCACGATCTGCATCGACTCCAAGTTTCCGTTGGAGAGCTACCAGAAAATGGTCGATTTTAATCTGGGCGACGCGGATCGTAAAACGGCGGAACAGCAATTCCGTCAGGATATTAAAAAACACATTAAGGATATTTCCTCGAAATACATTATTCCCGGCGAGACTTCAGATGGTGCACTGATGTTTATTCCGGCCGAAGCGATTTTTGCGGAAATTCATGCCCGTTATCCCGATTTGGTTGAAGAGGCCCAGCGCGCGCGCGTCTGGCTGACGTCGCCGACGACGATGATGGCGGTACTGACCACCTCGCGTGCGGTGCTGAAAGACGCGGCTACCCGAAAACAGGTACACATTATTCAGGAGCACCTCGTGGCCTTGTCAAAAGATTTTGATCGATTCCAAACCCGTATGGATAAGCTGGCCACGCATATCGGTCAGGCCAATAAAGACGTGGGCGACGTACAGACATCCGCAAAGAAAATTACCAGCCGGTTCACCAAGATTGAAAAGGTGGAGCTGGAGGGCGAAGAGTTCCAAACCTTGGAAGAAGCGGACGATTAATGTGAGGAACCATTCGCGCTTTGGGATGCGGATTGGCTCATAGAGCCAACGCTACAACGCAGATTGTAGAGTCGGTTCTATGAACCGATTGCGCTACGCGAAGTATTTGGTGGTGCGGGTGCAGTGAAACTTAACCGTTTCTGAGTGAGAAATCGGA
>CAKZQV010000351.1 GCA_937141895.1 uncultured Verrucomicrobiota bacterium | reverse complement strand
TTTCGGCGGGCGGTCCGATTTTGCATCCGGGCGTGGGGGCGTTCGGGATTAATGTGATTTGTCCGCATACGTTGAGTTCGCGGCCGTTGGTGGTTCCGAATACGAGCGTGATTGAGATTGATGTGGTGAAGGCGGTGAAGGAGCTGATTCTTTCGATCGATGGCCAGGATGAATTTCTGATGGAGCAGGGGGGGCGTATTGAGATTCGCCGCAGTGCGTACGGGGTTAAGTTTCTGCAGCTGGAAAAACATAGCTATTTTTCGGTGGTGGCGCAGAAGCTTCATTGGCGCGGGTCTAATCTTTAGGTCCGGCTGTCTGGCCTGATAGAAAGATTGGTTCGACCCGTGGTTTTGAGGGGTTTTAACCACCGAATGCACGGAAGGCAGGGAAGCCTAGGTGCTTTTTTTGACAGGAAAAATGGGGACAGAAATATTGCTTGGGTGCCTCGGACGGGGTGGAACCCGTCCCTCCAAATGGATGGCGGCGGTACGGTTGTGGGTGCGCCGCGCGAGGGCATGCTGCCTACATGTTGGAGCGGCCATAAAATACCCTGAAAAGTGAGCGGAATAATCGGGTTTTATTTATCGATAAATTGGTATTGATTTACCAAATAGGTGGGGGTATTCATTTTCGGACGATTGGTGTACATAGGTGTGCGCATTTTGTTTTTTAGTCGAAATTTGGAGAAAATATCCCATGGATGCCGTGTTACTCGCGCGTATACAGTTCGCGCTTACGATTATGTTTCACTATATCTTTCCGCCGCTGACGATTGGTCTGGGCTGGATGATTTTTATGTATAATACGCGTTATCAGGAAAACGGAAATCCGATTTTCCGTCAGCTGGCGCAGTTCTGGACGAAGATTTTTGCCATTTCTTTTATCGTTGGGGTGGCGACGGGGATTGTGATGGAGTTCCAGTTTGGCACGAACTGGGCGGGCTATTCGCGTTTTGTGGGTGATATTTTCGGGGCTCCGCTTGCGGCGGAGGGCGTTTTTGCCTTTTTCCTGGAGTCGAGTTTTCTGGGTATTCTTCTTTATGGGCGTAAGCGCGTTTCCCAGAAAATGTACTGGTTTTCGAGTTTTATGGTCGCGCTCGGTGCGACGATGTCGGCCTTTTGGATTGTGGTGGCAAATTCGTGGCAGCAGACACCGGCGGGCTTTGAGGTGGTGAGTGAAACGGTAAATGGGGTGGAAATCCAGAAAGCGGTTCTGACCAACTTTTGGGAGGCGGTGTTTAATCCGTCGACGTTGCCGCGTTATTCGCATGTGATTACCGGCGCACTGACCGTGGGGGTTTTCTTTATTCTGGGCACTTCGGCCTGGCAGATTCTTAAGGGTCGGAATGTGGAGTTTTTCCGAAATTCGATGCGCACGGCGATCATTCCATGCTTTGCGGTTATCATGCTTACGATGTTTGTCGGCCACAAGCATGGACATCAGGTGGCGGAAACTCAGCCGGCGAAACTGGCGGCGTTTGAGGGTATTTGGGAAACGGGGCCGAATGCACCCCTGATGCTGTTCGGGCTGCCGGATCAGGAGGGTGAAAAAAATCATTTTGCGATTCAGGTTCCGGGGATGGTCAGTCTGATGGTGGGTGGCCGTTTTGACACGGAGATCCAGGGTCTGAAAGATTTTCCGAAAGAGGATCGCCCGCCGGTTGCGATTTCGTTCTGGTCGTTTCACCTGATGTTTTACATGGGGATGTGGATGGCTTTCGTGGCGTTTGTTGGCGTGATTTTCTGGCTTAATAAAAAGCTGCTGGATCATACGCTTTATCTGAAGATCTGCGCTTTCACGGTGCCGATTCCGTTCCTGGCCAATGAGGTGGGCTGGGTGGCGGCGGAGGTGGGGCGTCAGCCGTGGGTGGTGTATAATCTGCTGCGCACAAAAGATGCGGTATCGCAATCGGTGCCCGCCGGTCAGGTTCTGGCCTCGATCATCATGTTTTCGTTGATTTATGCCCTGCTTTTCGGTTTGTGGATTTATCTGCTGAAGAATCAGTTTGGCAAAGGGCCGGATTCCATTGAATCCCTTGAAACGGAGGTTCATCATGCTGACGCATAATTTATTTTTGATTTCTGATTTCCGATTTCCGATTGGTATATCCGCGACGGCTTCCATTGCGAAAAGGCTGACGCGGCCTACGTTCCGAACATCGGCCATCCGCACTCTAAAACCAGAAATGGGAGTATAAAAATGCAAGCACTTCAAATTACCTGGTTTCTGCTCATCGGCATTTTGCTCATCGGCTACTGCATTCTCGACGGCTTTGATCTCGGAGTCGGTTTCTGGCATCTCTTTGCCAAGAAAAAAGGTGAACGCACGGCGTTCATCCATTCCATCGAACCGTTCTGGGATGGCAATGAAGTCTGGCTGCTGACGGCGGGTGGTGCCCTTTTTGCGGCATTCCCTCCGGTGTATGCGACGGTGTTCAGCGGCTTTTATCTGGCGATGATGCTGGTGCTGCTGGGTTTGATCTTCCGCGCGGTGGCGATTGAATTTCGCAATAAAATTGAAAACGAACGGTGGGTGAAAGCCTGGGACTTTGCGTTTGCCTTCGGTTCTGTGCTTCCGTCCATTCTCTATGGCGTGGCCATTGGTAATGTTCTCCAAGGGTTGGAACTCAATGCCATCGGCGATTACACCGGCGGATTTTTTGCGCTGTTGAATCCGTTTGCGATTTTCTGCGGCATTGTTGGACTGGCGATGTTTGCGCATCACGGCGCATTGTACCTTTCGATGAAGCTGGAGGGCGAAGCTGCGACAACGGCGAGCGCCTGGGCGCAGAAAGCGTGGTATGCCTTCCTGTTCACGCTGATGCCGACGCTGGTTTATGGTGTGAAGTTCTGCATCAGCGGTGACTATAAGATGGTCTGCATGGCGCTGATTGTTCTGACCTTGGTGATGAATTCTGTCTCCTTCATGTTTAACAAAAGGGGAAATGCTAAAGGGGCCTTTCTTTCTTCTTGTGTGACCATTGCTCTGTTGATGTTGGCCGTTGCGGCGGCGCTTTTCCCAAATATTGTTCCTTGCACCAATGAGCCGGACTGGGGACTGACGGTGTTTAATTCTTCTTCCTCGGATCGTACGCTGGGATGGATGCTGGGCATTGCGCTCGTCGGGATGCCGCTGGTGCTGGCCTACACGGCTTTCATCCATCGCGTCTTCCGAGATAAGGTCAAGGTGCATGATGATTAATGCGGTATGCATGAATAGCATTTACACATGCGTTGCATGCATAAAATAGATCCCGCGCAGAGACACAGAGGGCGCAGAGAAATTGATCTATTATGGCTCTGCGAACTCTGCATTTCGGCGAGGACTGTTGCAGACGTTTAGCCTGTACCGTTTTGCAGATTGTATGATTCGTTATGCATAATTCTGAAATCTGCATTCTTCATTTATTCAACCGGGTGCTATCTTTCCGGGCCATGGAAGACGTGCGAACCCAAATAAAAATGCGGCTGCCAGCCATCGTTCTGCTGGCGGCCACTTTTTTGATATGGCCGTCTATTGATCCGTATGTATTGGCGGGAACCCCTTTGCTGGATGGTCCTGTGCTGGCAGATGCCGCCCTCATCCGAGGCCGATGTGCGGAATCGAATTCGGTGATCACCCTTACACAGCTTGAGCATCGTAATCCGCCGCGAGTCGTCTATTCGCTCGGTGATATTTCTGCGTATTCGGTGATCCGGTTGAGTGGTTTTTTACAGGCATCGGCCGTGACCAACCGCAATGGGGGGCATTCCGTGGCTTTGAAGTTGGTCGGGAAAACGGAGGAAGGTGCGCCGGTGCGAGGAGTGCCGCATTCGTTGACGGCAACCGGTCAGCTGGAGCGGTCGTTCTTTCATCAGGATTATGTGTTTGGAGATTCGGTTGTGGGGGCCGAGGTGGAGCTGTCTCGCTATGATTCCATTGGAACCGCCCGTTTTGATTCTGTGCGGGCGGAACCCATGCAGATTAATCCAGTGCGTCCTGTTTTTCGTTGGGGTTTTATGGGGGCGTGGTTTGCTCTGGGGATCTTTTACTTCCGGGCCTGCCGACTTCATAAACGAAAGTTGCGGCATTTGATTTTTCTCAATGCGCTGGTCATTTTGATTGGGGTCCTGTTGCCGACGCACTGGATTCAGTATGGGCCGTCCTTTTTACGTGTCTTCAGTGATTCGACGGTTTTTGATGGGGTTCCCATGGCACAGACTCCGATGGCTTCGGGGATGGTGTCGGCGGGACTAGGCGCTGGGCTTGTGCAGCATTTCGATTTTATTATCGGCAGGTCATTAGGCCATTTCGTCTTATTCGGTTCGCTGACCTTTCTGGTGTTGCTCTCCGGAGCTCTGGAGGGTGAGTCCGACGACCATGCTTTGCGCGTTGTGTTTGATGTGCTCCTGTTTGGGGCCGTCACAGAATCGTTACAGTTTTTTGCCATTGAACGAACGGTTGATCTGGCAGATATGCTTTGCAATGCATACGGTGTGCTTGCGGCGCTGATGGTCTTTGTGATGTTGAAAAAGATAGGGAGTTCGTGCGGGTGGACGACGTTTGGAAAAAGAAACTAAAGCTCCGGCTTCCGGTGCTGCTGTGGCTGATGCTGACTCTTTTATTCTGGGGGAACTATGATCGCTACGAGCCGGTGTCGGATACGCTGCTGGAATTTCCAGACCTTGGAAATGCCTTTAATTTACGTGGGGAGGTCTCGCAATCCAACGGGGTGATTCGTCTGCATGTTCCAGCGGGTGGAAAAACGGCAGAAGCTCGTTTTCGTATTGCGGAAAATCCCGGATTTCCGCTGATTCGCCTTTCCGGACGTATTCGAACGGAAGGGGTGGTTCGGGGGAAATACCGCTGGAATGCTGCGCGCCTGCTTTTGATTCAGCGCGATACAGATCATCAATGGATTCCCGGAACGCATGGATTGCTGGATGAAGATGGGACCGTTGCCTGGACGCCGCAGGTGCAGGAGTTCGAGGTTTTCCCGGAAGCGGCTTTTATTGAGGTGGTTCTCCAGCAGACCGGCAAAAGGGGCACGGCCTGGTTTGATGATATTTCGGCGACACCGATGATCATCAAGCCCTCCTTTGTCTGGTTTCGAGCCTTGTTCGGGGTGATATGGCTGGGGATGGGTTTACTCTATTTTAAACGCTGCCGACTGCATCGTCGGAAGCTGCGCATCCTTATTCTGGTTAATGCGATGGCCATTCTTTATGGAACCCTGATCCCTACTGAGTGGATTCAGAAACCGGTCGACCACCTGAAAGAACGGCTGCAACAACCTCTGGAACATCAGGTTCAGGAAAAGAAACCGCCGGTATCAAATCCGAAACCTGCCGCTCCTTCGAAACCTCGCGTGGAGAAAAGTGATCTCGGAAAAATGGTCAAGGACCGCTTGGCCGGGCTGGTCGAGCAGTCGCACACGGTGGGGCACTTTGTCTTGTTTGCGACGCTGTGCTTTCTGGTCTACTGCTCTGCGGCGTTGGAACGGCAGGGTCGTAGCTATTATTTTAAAGTGGCTTTTGATGTGCTTCTTTTTGCTGCGGCCACGGAGTCGTTGCAGTTTTTAACCATGGACCGCACACCAGGTTTTGCTGATTGGCTGATCGATATTTTCGGTATGCTTTCGGCCTTAATCCTCTTTCTCGGGGTGCGTCTTTTGTTGCCGGTTTTTCCAAAGGCTGAAAAAGCTTAAGGTGCGTTCGGTATTTGACTTGTATGGCTTCGGTTTCTAGTATTTTCACTCTTTCAGGTTTTTCCACAATAGGGAGTTTATGATGAAGATTCATGGGGTGTTTTACGTTGCGGCCGGATTGGCAGTACTGAGTGGTTGTTCGTCGCTGCCTTCGGTAGGCCCGAACTATGAAGAGCCGGCTGCAGAACTGCCGGATGCGTGGCATCAAGCGGTTCAGGAAGATTTTGAGAGCGGAAATCCTGATCTGGAGACCTGGTGGACGACCTTTAATGACCCGACGCTCAATGCGCTGATTGCACGCGCTTCGACCAATAACCTGGATCTGAAAACGGCAGCGGCTCGGATCGAACAGGCCGCCGCGCTGCGCAAACCGCCCACCCGTGGCATCACAAGGCTGGTCTATCGCAGCATCACCGGCATTACCAACCTGAGCGGAACGCTGCTGGACAAAGTGCTGGCCCT
>CAKZQV010000350.1 GCA_937141895.1 uncultured Verrucomicrobiota bacterium | reverse complement strand
ATTTTGTAAAATATATAGAATTTACTGGAACGATAACTAATAGTTATTAGAGTGTGCTTCATGTTTTTACCCCCCATTTTACTGGAGGGCACAGAGGCGCGGAGCGGAATGAATCTCTGTGTCTCGGTGCCTCCGGGGTAAATAATTTATGTTGAAAGGTATTCATGAATTTACAGGGTTTCAAATATCTATTGGCGTTGGATGAACATGGCGGTTTTCATAAGGCGGCGAATGCGTGTCATGTCAGCCAGCCGGCACTGAGTATCCAGATCAAAAAGTTCGAAGAGGAGCTGGGCATCTCTTTGTTGGAACGCGGTCACAAGGAATTCATTTTCACCCCCGCCGGGATTGAGGTGCTGGAACGCGCGCGCGGCATCATGCGGCGGGTGGGAGAGATTGAGGAATTGTCCAAGCTTTGGAACGATCCCTACTCCGGCGAACTTTCGATCGGCGCGTTCCCGACCTTGGCCCCGTATTATTTCCCGCAGATTCTCGATCATTTTGTCGATTCTTATCCCGAGCTGCACATCAATCTGATTGAAGAAAAAACGCATATTCTGGTCGAACGGCTGAAGGCGGGAACGTTGGATGCTGCATTTTTGGCCGAACCGGTGGATGAAGATGCGCTGGAGCACGGGACGATTTTTACTGAAGAATTTTATGTGGGCATTCCGCCGAATCATGCGCTTTCAAAACGCAAGACCGTAGATCCGCTTAAACTTAAAATGGAAAAAATGCTGTTGCTGGAAGAAGGCCACTGCCTACGCGGTCAGGCGCTGGAATATTGTACAACGGCGGGCATGGGCGCTGTCCTGAATTTCCGCGCCTCCTCCATGGAAACGTTGCTGCAGATGGTGGCAATGGGGCGCGCAATTTCGCTGATTCCAGCGTGCGTGGCCAAACGGAATCCGCAGATTCACTATGTGAAACTCCAAGGTGGCGGGGCCACGCGCACGATCGGGCTCTACTGGCGGCGTTCCAGCGTTCGGAAAGATTTAATGTTGGAACTCGTCGATGATCTTTCACGGGAGTACGGAAAGTAAACTTATCTGGCGTGTCCCGCTGGAAGGGGCGGGTACATTTCGGTGCGCTGTTCGGTTATTTCCCATACTGCTTGATTCGAGCCGGTCTTCTGACGAGGCAATAAAGCAGAGAACCGATAATTCCGACCAGAACAATGACAATCAGCCAAGTCAGCTTTTCATTTCCTTCCGAAGGTTCCCTAACCGCGCAGTCGACCAACGTCCAGATCCAAAAAATTGTGGGCAGAATGAGCATCAGTAAAATCAGAAGTTCAGATCCGCCGGGCATCCCCATTGCAATGGTGTACATACGTTCTCCTCAATCTATCGGTGATAGGGTTTGGCTGGTGCAACGTTCAAAAAGGCCGATACCGATATGCGAACACAGCATGCCAAAAATGCGTACGATTGATAGGTATTATTGAGGGTTTTTAGAAGGTCAGTTCCCAGTAGCCGACATCGATCCACTGATCAAACTTCCGGCCCACCTCGTGAAAATGACCGGTTTTTTCAAACCCCAGTTTTTCATGCAGCTTGACGCTTTGCGGATTAGGGAGGGAAATGCCGCCGATCACGCTGTGTACTTCCGCCGCGTGCAGTTTTGAAATCAGGGCTTTATACAGCGCGGTGCCGATGCCCTGGCCGACGGCCTCGTGCGAAACATAGACCGAGCTTTCAACGGAATAACGAAAAGCCGACCGTTCTTTCCATTGGGCGGCATAGGCAAACCCAACCACCGCGCCCTGCTGCTCAAAAACCAACCAGGGAAATCTGGACGTCACGCTATCCACTCGCCGACTCATTTCTTCGTGCAAAATCGGAATCTCTTCAAAGGTGATGACGGTTTCGGATACATAGTGATTATAAATTTCACACAATGCGGGAACATCATTTTGGGTTACGTTTCGAATCATAGCTTTAGGTCATACTCCACACTGTTTTGATGACTTTTATTCTCTTTTCCTGACACTGCGATACTGGAGAAGCACTGCGCATTTTTCATAGTAGAGCATCGTAGTTTATTAAAACTATTTCGATAAGACATTTCAGACCCATTATCCAATGATTGGAAAACCCGTAAAAAAAATGGTGGAGAACGTTTTTTTGATAAATTGTCCAGCTTAACGATTCCTAAAGGTTACGGGTGTTATCTTCCATTCCAACGATAAGGAAAGCGGCAGTAACTAACCCTAACCCAGGAATGGAGCAACACGATGAAAATACAAATTCTAATTACACTTCTGATTGCAGCAGGAACCACAATGGCACGCCCCGGCGGCGGACAGGGTGGCGGTGGCCAGGAACAGGGCGGGGGGCGTCAGGCTCCATCTGCAGAAGAGCTGATCGCACGACTCGATAAAGACAAAGACGGTAAAATTTCGGAAAGCGAATTCGATGGGCCGGCGGAACATTTTTCGCAGTTTGATGCCAATATGGCGACGGCTACCTCAGCGAAGAAGAAGCACCATCCGGACGTCCGCCTCGTGGCGGACGTGGTGGTGAGGGCCGTCAGGCATAAATTTCCATCCAGGTTGCCCTGAGCATCTGCCTTCCTCAAAACCCACAGAGTTCCGGGCAACCGACCTTTTTCCCTCCCAACAACCCCCTGTTCCAGTCATTGGAAAGTTTTCCAATGGCTGGAACTTTTTTATGTTCATCCTACCTCGTCCATGTTGTACTGCACGTTCAGCATGGGGGATTTGATATGAAGTCGGTGGTTTTACTTTGGGGCCTGTTTTCATTCGTATTGACGTTGGAGGCTCGGGAACTTCGTTTTCACACGCGAACCGCGGATGTTATTTATGTGCAGATGGTGGAGGTTACACCGGAAACTCCGCACTTTAACTGGAGTCCCGGGGATTCGATATGCCCGCTTCATGCCACAAATGCCGTGCAACTGGCCATCGATACATTAACCAGTAAAATCCATGATGTATCGATCGATAACGACCGCACGACCATTATCTTATTTCCGACCATTGGAAATCAGGGGTGGGTTTATGAAGTTCGAATGTGGATATCTTCGCCCGAAGAAACAATGCCAAACCGTCGGTCAAGGCGTCTGTCGATGGCTGTGAATCTGGATGGAACGATTTGCGGAATTGAAATCGGTTCGCTCAAGGAGCTAAAGGAAAAGTATGCTTGGGTCGGAAAGCTTTATCGGTCTGCCGAGGAGAAGGAAGCGGTTTGGGAAAATTTGCGTCAGTATCAAATGGAGGTGATTCGTTCGGGTATGGCACCACTGCCCGTTCCTTTGACGCCGGAAATGGATGCTCAGCTGGTGGCGGAGGGTGTGCTGCCCGCAGATAATGTGCAGACTAATCGTTCCCGACGGCAATCTGGACAGGGTTTTAGGAAACAGCCTTCCTCCAAAGAGCCTGAGCCATTGACTCCGGAGGAACAGGAGAAGAAGCGCGACGAGGTTCGAAAGAACCTGCAAGAGCATCAGTTGAAACTCATTCGAAATGATAAGCCGCTCATGCCCGTCAAACTCTCAAAAATGGAGAAGCAGAAACTGGAAAGTGAGGGCTTTGTATTTCTTCCAAATGGCTCCATTTCAAATTCGGTTACGGGCTTTTGTCATCCGCCTCGGCCGGAAATCCTGCCGGAATAAGACTACCGGCCTTTTTCAGGCACGCCCTTAAAATGGTTGAGCACAAACTCGACCATGGCTTCGAAGGGGGCGATCCCGGAGAGCCGAAAGTTGATCGAGGCCACGGACACGCCGTTGGAGAGAAAGCCTTCGATAAAAACCGGATGGATGATTTATCGCGTTTCGGAATCCGCCGCCATGAATGAAAATGAACAGCGGTGTGGGTGCGTCGGATTGTGCCTGCCAGAAATCAAGTTTCATGGAATCGTTTTCACCGTAGGAGACGTCCGCAAAAGTCGGCTTTCGTTGTTCGGGGCGCTTACTTTGACGTTCCCTGGCCCGATCTCGGCCCGCACGCAATTCGCTCAGGGTCAAAACGCCATCCTTGTTGGTATCAAGCTGCGACCGTTTTTCCAGGAGCGTCTTTAGCTTCTCATCCGTTTTCGAGGTGGGTTCAGAACGTTGGGCCGCTACGGAAAAAAGCAGCCGGGTGAACAGGGCGTATGTGAATATTGTTTTCATAAATAAACGCCTGATTCTTAATTAAACGACCATGAGCTGATTTTAGTGTGCACGATTGTTTTTCCAATGGTTGGAAAAGCCGCTATCTTATTCGGCAGGTTTTAATCAGGAGAGCACATGGAAAATTTGAGAAATAAGAAGGCGTTTATTTGCGATATGGACGGGGTGATTTATCACGGTAAAAACCTGCTGCCGGGCGTGACGGAATTTGTGAACTGGCTGAAGGCGGAGAATAAAAAGTTTCTATTCCTGACCAACAGCAGTGCAAAAACCCTGCGTGAGCTGAGCGAAAAGCTGGGTCGCATGGGGCTGGATGTGGATGAATCGCATTTCTATACCAGTGCCCGGGCCACGGCCGCTTTTCTTCAGAGCCAGAAGCCGAACGGTACAGCGTATGTGATCGGCGATGCCGGGATTATTAATGCCCTCTATGACATCGGCTATTCGATTGATGACACCAAACCGGACTATGTGGTGGTGAGCGAGAGCGATAACTATGACTATGCCCGAATCTGCAAAGCCACAAAACTGGTGAATGAAGGGGCAAAACTGATCGGCACCAATCCGGATCTCACCGGGCCGGTTGAAGGCGGCGTGATGATTCCTTCCACGGGTGCATTGTTGGCTCCGATCGAACTGGCGACCGGATGCCGAGCCTATTATGTCGGAAAGCCGAATCCGCTGATGATGCGTAATGCGCTCAAAAAACTGGAGTGCCAGCGCGAAGATACCGTGATTATCGGCGACCGCATGGATACCGATATGATTGCCGGCATTGAATCAGAAATCGCCACGTGTCTTGTGCTCAGCGGCGTCAGCACACGTGAAAGTGCGACGCAGTTTGCCTATTGTCCGGACTATATTCTGAACGGCGTGGGGGACATTGTCCCGGCGTAGAACGGTCCTCCGGGCCGTTTAAAGGTTGATGAGACTTGGACACGCGCTCTATGCTTCTTGCATGCCCAGTCATCACAAGCAACCGAAGTTTAATGCTTTCAATCCTCATGCCGAGGTTCGTGTCTATCACCGCAATCTTCCCCATTGGCGGCAGGATGGTGGAACCTATTTCGTCACATTCAGGTTGGGTGATTCGATGCCGAAATCAATTTTACTTCGGTGGCAGGAAGAGGATGAGCTTTGGTTTCAAGCGCACGGTGTAGAACGGTCCTCCGGGCCGTTTAAGGAGGGACAGGAAAACGGCGCAGAGCACCGTTCTACGGGTTTACCTGAAAATTTACAGGAAGAGTTTGCGCGCAGAACCGCTCGTCGTATGCACGTTGAACTCGATGAGTGCCATGGGGGTTGTTTATTTCGGGATCAACAGGCGCGGAAGGTATTGGCTAATGCGCTAGGTCATTTTCATGGGGAACGATGGTGGTTAGGTGACTTCGTAATCATGCCGAACCATGTGCATGTGTTGGTGCAGCCGATTGACGGTGGAAACGGCGCAGAGCACCGTTCTACGAGAGCACGGTCCTCCGGGCCGTGTAGTGGACAGCATCAGAGCGGAATCGAGCACCGTTCTACGAATTTGGAGGATATTCTCGCTTCGATTAAAGGCTATGTTTCAACACAGTTGACGAAGTCGGGTTTTAAGAAGGGCAAATTTTGGCAACAGGAAAACTATGACCGGTTGGTGAGGGATCGTGAAGAGCTGAACGTCTGGCGGAAGTATATACGCCAAAATCCGGCAAAGGCAAAACTGAGCGTGGGGGAGTTTACGCATCATGAATGTGATTGGATGTAGAACGGTTCTCCGCACCGTTTGGAATACACGGTCCGAAGGCACTCGGTTTTGTTAGGCAGGAAGGTATCGGTTACATTTTGAGATTAACACCCGCGAGGTTACGCAGCGGAGACACTATCCTGGGTAAGTTCCTTATTTCTAGCCGGCCTTCTTGCAAAGCAATAGATCAGTGAGCCGATAATACCCACGAGAACAATGACGATCAGCCAAACCAGTTTTTCATTACCTTCTGACGGTTCGTGAACGGTGCAGCATTCTAACTAGCTTTTCCCCAAGCAACACTCCGGTTCCAGCCATTGGAAGTTTCCAATGGTTGGAACTTTTCGTTATCTGCCATTGGTGGGACACGGTCCTCAGTGTCCAAACCTGATGCGGAGCTCGGACAGCGGGGACGCTGTCCCTCCATTCTGCGTGGTCGTTTAAACGTAAACGTCTCTTCCTTCACCCCGTAGTCAGCTCGGGGAAAGCCTGATAATTTG
>CAKZQV010000349.1 GCA_937141895.1 uncultured Verrucomicrobiota bacterium | reverse complement strand
GCTTGTACATATGCAGACGTTTGATCTGAACATCAAAGACCGAGTCCGGGCTAACAAGATAACCGGTCAGCTCTTTGATGGTTGCGCAGAGTTCGACCTTCTTCTGCCGCTTGATTTCCATGAATTTTTTCTGAACACCGCGTTTGGTTGCGGTTTCTTCAAACGCTTTGAGTTCCGATAGATCCAGCTTCCAGTCATCTCCGATATTTTCCGTAATCAGTTCAGAGAGTTCCGGGTTGGCTTTGATCAACCAGCGGCGATGCGTGATGCCGTTGGTAACATTCGTGAATTTTCCGGGGAAGATTTTATCGAACTCCGGCATCGTGTTGGTTTTCAGCAGATTGGAGTGCAGGGCGGATACGCCGTTTACCTTATTACTGCCGATCACGCATAGGTTGGCCATGCGTACCTGCTGGTGCTGACCTTCTTCAATCAGCGAAACCTTGCGCATCAGCTCGCCTTCACCCGGATGGTTGATTTCAACCTGCTGCAGGAAGCGATGGTTGATTTCGAAGATAATCTGCATGTGACGCGGCAATACGCGCTGCAGCAGATCCACCGTCCATTTTTCCAAGGCTTCCGCAAGGAGAGTATGGTTGGTGTAACAGAAAGTATTCACCGTGATATCCCAGGCATTATCCCACGGAATGCGTTCTTCATCGTGCAGGACACGCATCAGTTCAACCAACGCCAGGGTAGGGTGGGTATCGTTCAGCTGAATTACGTTCTTTTCAGCAAATTTGGAATAGTCCTTATGGTTCTTTTTATAGCGACGGATAATATCGCGCACCGAGCAGGAGGCTAGGAAATATTCCTGGATGAGGCGCAGCTCTTTGCCGGCGTACGTATAATCGGAAGGATACAGCACCTTAGACACATTTTCGGCCCAGTTCTTTTCTTCTACGGCACGTACGTAGTCCCCCTGATTAAAGACATCGAGACGAAACCCTTCGGCCGGCTGCGACTTCCACAGACGAAGCATGTTCACGGTATTTACGTGATAGCCAATGATGGGCACATCGAACGGAACCGCTTCAAACACCTGGAAGTCTTCCCAGACATCGACCGTACCTTTGCCGGGCTGGAAGTTTTTCTTAACACGTCCATATACACAGACGGGCAGGGTATATTCCGGACGGATCAGCTCCCAGGGATACCCGAGGGCCAGCCATTCATCCGGACGTTCTTTCTGCCAACCGTTATCAAATTCCTGACGGAAAATACCGTGCTCATAGCGAATGCCGTATCCATAGGCAGGAAGCTCCATGGTGGCCAGTGAATCAAGATAGCACGCAGCCAGGCGGCCGAGACCGCCATTACCCAGTCCGGCTTCAACGTCGAGCGCCAGAACATCTTCAACGGATATGTCGAGGGCTTTCAAGGCATCGGAAGAAATCTTCTCAATCCCCAAAGCATATACATTATTGGAAAGCATTTTTCCGATCAGGTATTCCATCGAGAGGTAGTTCACGCGCCGAACATCCTGATCGAGATATTGGCGTTGTGTTGCGATAAAGCCGTCTACGGCCATATCCCGAACGGCGTGGGAAAAGCACCACATTTTATCGAAGGTAGTAGCGGCGTGCAGATCTTTCCCCCGACTGTATTTAAGGTGAAATAGCGCACGGTCTGCGAGTTGTTCAGCGGTCATGTTGTCTTTGAAGTGTGACATTTTATTTTTTAACCCTTCATATTTATGTTCGCAACTGAGCCCCTTAGATAGCCCACCCCCCGAACCGATGCAAGCCCGTTGAACCTAAAAGAACACCTGAAATACGGAAAACTGGAATTACGATACCGATTACTCAAAAGTGTCGTTAAAAAATAGGAAAAGATACAAAAAAGGAGCCCTCTACAGGACTCCTGAACGTGTTGATAAAGTTCTGATTCGTCCATAAGCGGTGTAGTACGTGCTTCTTTGCGAAGCAAAGAGCACGTAAAATGGTAGAATTAGCGCGCCCTTCGTTCCGAAGAAGCCCGCCCTACACCAGACGCGAGCTTGATCAACACTCTGAGGAACCCTCCTATAGGACTCCTTCTTTCATTTCCAATGATTGGAAGTATCATTTTCCAAGCGCAGGAATAACGAGGGTCTGCCCAACCTTCAGATCACCGGGGCTGCGCATCATCTCTTTATTGGCTTCATAGATGGCATCCCACTTTCCGGAATCGCCATAGAATTTAGTGGCAATTTTACTGAGGGTGTCGCCTGCGACCACATGATAAATCTGGTGGTTTTGTGTGGAGGCCGGTTTGGTCTGGATTGTAGGAGCCGTAGATTTAGGAACGGTCTGGGTTACGCTCTTCTGCGCCACGGGGGCTGGAGCACTCTGCGTAGTCGTAGATTGTTTTTTCAGCGCGGCAGCCAGTTGACGTTTCAGTTCCGTGTTTTGCTGAAAGAGGGTGTTGCGTTCCTTCAGCACGTTCTGAACTTCCGGCAAATTATCCACGAGCGTCTGGGCAAATTTATTGAAAACCTTCTGGCGCTGCTCGAGAATAAATTCCGACTTTTCGGATTCCGGGCGGAGTTCGAGATAGCGGTCATAGTGATAAATGGCATGGATCGGGTTGTAGACATTGTTCTGATAAATCGTCGCCAGATCCAGATGAGGACGCGCCATGCGTGGTTCCTGCACCATGGCCAGTTTAAATTCCTGAATCGCTGCATCGTAGTTGCCCTGATCCATATATTGCTGTCCCGAAAGAATATTCGGATCACGCTCTTCGCGCTCCTCAATCGAGCCTGAGTTCTTATCACATCCGGTCAGGGCCATCAGCCCCGCAACCATCACTAAATAGATCGTACGCATCGCTACTCCTGTCATGAAATTATTGCCCGGCACTATAGCCTGTGACCCCCTTAAACCCCGAACTAAATCGCTCAGATATTTCGCCATTTTCATCCCGAATCAGGAACATCGTTTCCACGCCATCCATGGCTTCCACCCAGGCCAGGCCATCCTTGGGACCCATCACAAAAAGGGCCGTGGCCATGCCGTCCGCATCCATGCAATTTGGTGCACAAACCGTCACGCTGGCCGTATCCGATTTCACTGTGCGACCCGTACGCGGATCGAGAATGTGCGAATAAACCATGCCGTCTTCTTCCATATAATTTCGGTAGTCACCGGAAGTAGCAATGGCACCATGGTCCACATGAACAATGCCCTGAAGGCTGCGATCCATCGGATTGGTGGTCGGCAGTTGAATGCCGATGCGCCACGGCACGCCATCCGGATTCACTCCCTTGGCCAGCACCTCGCCACCGATTTCCACAAACCAGTTTTCAAATCCTGTCTCATCCAGAATTCGGCCCACAGCATCCACACCATAACCCTTTGCAATGGCACCGAGCGCCAGCGATAGCTCCGGCTCCGTTTTCCAAAGTTTGGAGGTTTCATCCACCCGCAGTTTTTCCCAACCCGTGACCGCTTTAACTGCGGCGATTTCTTCGTCGGTCGGCACTTTCAACGCTTCACCCTCGCTACCGAACCCCCAGAGGTTCAGCAGGGGTTGAAGGGTAGGATCAAATGCGCCGCCCGATTCCCGGCTCAATTCCAGTGCGCGGCGAACAACTGCTGCAAAGGCTTCCGAACACTGGAACCCTTCTAAAGATTCGGAATGATTAAACCGCGAAATCTCACTCTTCGGATCCCACGTCGACATCTGGCGATTGATCTCTACCAGCTCGGATTTGATCCGCTCATCAATTTCCTTCAGTTTCGTTTTCTTTACTTTGCCGGAAATCTTAACACTGTATCCGGTGCCCATCGTGGATCCGCCGGTTGACGGATTCTTGATGCTTCCATATTGGAAACGGAGCATGCCGCCGATAGTCAGCACAAGAACGATGACCAGACCAAGTAACGATTGTTTGACTTGTTTGGGTGTCATCCTAAATCTGCCACTAGTTCAATTTCTACCAACGCACCGATCGGCAGTGCAGCTACCTGAATCGTCGAGCGGGCCGGCGCATTTTCTTCGCCGAAGTATTCGGCATAAATACCATTAAATTCAGCAAAGTCACCCATGTCCTGCAGGAAGACCGTGGTTTTAATCGCATGATCGAGCGTGACGCCGGCTTCGGCGAGTACCGCTTTCAGATTTTCCAATACCTGGACGGTTTGTTCCTTGATGCCGCCCTCAACTTTGGTTCCAGTTTCGGGGTTTACCGGAATCTGGCCGGAGGTGTAGAGCAGGTTGCCGCATTTAACCGCCTGATTGTATGGGCCGATCGGAGCCGGAGCTTTTGGGGTTGTGATGATTTTTTTCATTCGATTCTTCCTTTTCTTTAATAGCAGGGGTTTCCGCTTCCAGTGATTGGAGTAGCATAGCCAGACAGGTCTCCACCGGTTTTTCAAGTTCTTCCGTGGCGAGAATGCCAGCACAATAATGGCGAACCAGCGGCACTTCTTTGCAGTTATTCTTCAGCGACCACAAAGCCGATTGAAAAACAGCTTCCAGAAAACCGGCCCGCGCCACGTTTTTATCCTCGGGATCGAGTTCCCCGGCTTTGATTTTATCCATCATTCCCAGATGTTCCACCAGAGCAAGCGAGCGTACAATCTGCTTCAGCGGTTTGACGGTGCCGGTGGCAAAAAATTCCGCCCAGAGCATATCGAGTTGTTTGGCATTTGTGATGGTGGAATAGGGGTCGGGAACGCGGCCGGCTTCATAAAGGCGTTGGTAGCGCCTCAGCTCGGTGCTGAGTTTGGGCAATTGATCCGCTTGATCGAGCAGCACGGCCATAAGAATAATATCGCGCTTCTGCTTCGGTTTGCAGAATCCGAATTCTTCCATCATCAGCGAAACACAATATTCATTCTCCTCAAAGATGGTTTTGAAAAACCAGATGGCCGACCAAACCGGCTCGTTTTCTTCATTAAAAAACTGCTCTTCCGTTTGCAAAAAAGCGGAAAGGGCGCGCGATGGGTTCGGAGCAATGGGATAGGTCAGGAATAATCGTTCCCGCTCATCTTTTGATAGTTTTTCAACTTTAAACTTTTCCAGTTGAATCACTTTGTGCTGCGTATTTGTTTGCTGTGCGACCTGATCGTAGGCGGTGATTTCAATGCGGTAATCGCCGTAAGCATCCTCCGGCTCAAAACAAAGATTAATAACAGCCTGTGCCGGCAAAAGCTCCTTGGTCGAAGTCAGGCCGATATGGCCTTCCAGTTTAGGCAAGTCCAGATAGGTCGACCCATCGGGCTTCGTAACTTTCACATCAAACGTAATGCTAGCTGATTTTCCGATATCCGTTTTGTAGTTTCTGAAAATTGGTATAATCCTGAAATATTCATCTTTTGCGACGGTAGAGATCGGCGTGACCTTCGGAGCGAATGGTGCGGGTACGGCATACCACCAGTCCATCTCCGCATCCTGCCGCGTGGTGAGCAGCATAAAATCAAAGGGCTCGGCCAAAACCGAAACCCCCATCATGAGCATAACCAAGATCCATTTCATCGTTTCTCCAGGGCTTCAATAATTTTCAGGTCGGCTTTGGAGTAGGGCACGTTCCGAAGATTGGAACGTTCCAACCATTGGAAATTCTGGCACTCCAGCGTTTTCGGTCGGCCGGATTTTATTTTTGCAAAATAGGTATGGAGCTCCATCGTAAAATGACTGTAGGCATGTTTGACGGTCACGAGAAATTCGCCGACCTCGATCTGAATATCCAGTTCCTCTTTTAATTCCCGGGCCACACATTCTTCGATGGTTTCTCCGGCTTCCTGTTTGCCGCCCGGAAATTCCCACAGTCCGCCGAGCATATCCTCGGCCCGGCGCTGAGCGATCAGAATCTTTCCTTTGCTATTCATCACAACCGCGGCGCCTACGATGATGTGCGGGACTTTTTTCTTTGGGGCTTTTTTCGGATAGTCGGTCGGGTTTCCTTCCTGCTTGGCCAGACAGCAGCGGGAGAGGGGACAGGCCTCGCAATTTGGATTCTTAGGCATGCAGACTGTGGCACCCAACTCCATCATGGCTTCATTAAAATCGCCGGCGCTTCCTTTGACCAAAAGTTTATCGGCGAGTTGCTGCAGTTCATTTTTAATTTTTAATGAGCGCGTGTCCCGGTCATCGGCAAACAGCCGGGTTAAAACCCGAATCACATTTCCGTCGAGCACGGCCATATTCATATTGAAGGCAAGAGAACCGATCGCTGCGGCCGTATAACTTCCAACCCCAGGAAGCTTAAGGATCTCGTCCGCCGTTGAAGGAAAACGCCCTTTATATTCCGTAACGATCAGCTGAGCGGCTTTATGCAGATTTCGGGCGCGGGAATAATAGCCAAGCCCTTCCCACATTTTCAGCACATCCTCCTGAGATGCGGCCGCGAGCGATTTAAGCGACGGAAACCGCTGCATGAAGCGATGGAAATACGGAGTGGCTTGATCCACGCGGGTCTGCTGCAGCATTAACTCCGAAATCCAGACGCGGTAGGGCGTGCGATTGCTGCGCCATGGCATACTCCGCTTGTTTTCTGAAAACCAGGGAAGCAGTCGTGATTTTACCGCCCGTTTAACTCGCTTTGTCTGATCCATAAATAGTCGTCCCGCGTTTCCGGATATTGGAAGCCGGGACGTATTTTCCAGAGACTGGAAGCCGGGTCGAGCTCCGATTACGGGTATTTAGGTATCCATTCGTTGAAAAAAATTGGATTTTACCTTCAGGCCTCGTCAACCGGCACCATGTGAACTACCTGAATCTGCCGATGATTCGCGGAATGAATTCGCAGCAGATAACCCGGAGCTTCCAGTCGTTCGCCAGCACGAGGGATCCGCCCGAGTTCCGAGAAAATGTATCCGCCCAACGAATCATATTCGTCGCTTTCTGGAAGTTTGGCGGAGAGCGCTTCGTTTAATTCATAAATCGGCATGCGAGCGCGAACCATCACAGAGCCGTCCGAACGCCGCTGTAGCTCATTTTCCTTCAGATCGTATTCGTCTTCAATTTCGCCGACCAGCTCTTCAATCACATCTTCCATGGTCACCAGGCCCTCGGACCCGCCATATTCGTCGACCACAAGCACCAGCTGAGACCGTGTTTTTTTCATGAGCTGGAGCACGTCGTTAATCGGCATCGTTTCAGGAATGTATTCAATTTTCTTCGCCAGTTGGCTGACAGGCAAAGCACCCTCGGACTCATCACCGGAAATAAGCCTCAGCAAATCTTTCACATGAACCATTCCAACCACATCATCGATATTTTCATGATAGACCGGAAATCTGGAGAACCGGGATTCGCGTACGTGTTCAATGCACTCCTGAACACTCAGCGTATCCTTCAGACCATGGATGTCGATTCGAGGGGTCATGATCTCACGGGCCACGGTATCGCCGAATTCAAAAACGCTGCGGATAATTTCCCGTTCTTCTTCCTCGAGCCGTTCTTCATCCGTTTCTTCAATCAGGCTTTTGATTTCATCCTCCGTGGATGGACGGTCTTCCTCATCGGAGGTCGACATCGCATGGCGCAGCAGGTGATCTTCCAGAAACTGCAAAGCCCAAACAAACGGGAAAAGTGCGATCGTCACGATGCCAACGGGCGGAAGCGTGGATATGGATATTCGGTCGGCATAACTTTCGGCCAGGACATGCGGAATGATTCGTGCGAATAGCATATAGACCAGAGACAGGATAAAAAGGCCAACCGCGATCAACAGTACGGAGCAGTCTCTCAAGGAAAGGTAAACCAGAATAAATGTCGCAATGGCCGACAGCGTCAACAGCAAACGGGAACTCTTGCATAACAAGTCCCAGCGGTTCTGCCAAAACTCCAGTAGCTTTACGTTTCGGCCCTCGCGTTCAATGAGTCGAGGAACTCCGGCATCGCCCGTTGCGCGTAGTGAAGTGAAGATTGAAGCCAGAACACAGGAGATAGCCAAAGTGACGAGGCTTAAAAGAAAAAGATCGGTATGTAATTCGTTCATAAAATTGAGCGGCCTTTCTGATCCATCCCGCTCTTCGCCGCCAATAAACCGAATGCCGGGTTGCTTTACCAGACAAACCACGCTTGAATTCCATGCATGGCGTTTAATCTGGATCAAGTTGTTCCCTGTGGACGAAATTTCGATGAATATGTGCGGATGTTCAATCTGACAGACCAAGACCAGAAACGTACAATTTTTGGCTGTGCCGATGGCCCCGCTTCATTAATGCGGAACTGACGCAACGTGGCGGCCGCGTCATCTCTCTGGATCCGATTTATCAGTTCTGCGGCCGCGAAATTTTGAAACGGGTAAAAATGCCGGCGCCGGAAATGATTGAAAAAGTGGAAGCCAATCTGGATGCCTTTTCCTGGACCGATTTTAAAACACCAAACGATCTGTTGGACGCCCGTCTGACGGCTATGAAAACCTTCTGCAAAGATTTTAAAGCGGGCATAGAGCAGGGGAGGTATATTTCCGGATCGATGCCCCAAGCCCCTTTCAGACCCCGAACCTTCGATTTGGCCCTGTGTTCACACTTTCTGCTTTTTTACTCCGACCACCTCTCCCGGGATTTCCATACCAACTGTGTTCATGAATTACTTCGTATTGCACCCGAGGTATGAATCTTCCCTGTAGTTGACCTAAACCATTCACCCTCCAAATATCTTAAACCCATGTTGGATACGTTTAATTCTGAAATCCATACGGCCGAACTCGTAACCGTTCCATATGAATTTCAACATAGAGGCAATGAGATGCTTAAAATTATAACCAAATGCCCAGAGTTATTATAGTGCTCAAAATATAAGTAAATTTGCATAACTACCATATATAGAACGATTCAGAACCTCTAATTAGACATAATATATATTATGCGACGTACAGATTGTTGATGAAAATGTGCATAACTGTGGATAAGTCGCGGAGTTGTTAAGAAACTAATAATCCTGCACGTTAACTGTCGAACTGTCCTGAGACGTACGATTTTCCCGCCTCCAAGGATTCTCATGTTTTTCATTTTAAATTTGGAATTCCAAATCCATCCCGAAAGCGCATGTAGAAATATACAGGTGTATTTCTATTTTGGAGAACGATCGGCCTCGAAATAAAAAAAACAATAAGACGGATCCATTTGTTCGTCATTTGATCTGGTTTTGGATATAGACCATTTCCCACTGTTTAAGGATGAATACAGTCGCGTATTAAAAATTGGAAAATTCGACCAATGACCCACTCGTCTTCCTATTTTTGAACTCTCAGTGGGTTAATTTTTTGCACAAAAAAAGCCGAAGAAAAATATACTCCGGCTTGATCATTTTCCAATGATTGGAAATCTTTAGATGCGTTCCCGCGTTTCAATACCCAAAAGATTGAGTCCTTGTTTGAGCGTTCGTGCTGTAGACCTGCACAGACGAATCCGGCTTTCTCGCACACCTTCTTCTGCTTTAAGGAACGGAACATTCTGATAAAAGCTGCTGTAGATCTGCGCGAGATCGTACAAGTAATCAGCCATGATATTTGGACGATAATTATCTGCTGCAGCGCGAACCGCTGCCGAAAATCTAGAAAGCTTAATGGCCAGTCGTCGCTCAATCTTATGTTCAATATTTAGTGAACATTCATTGAGTTCCATATCCGGGAACTGCGTTTTCCATTTATCATAGACGGAGGAAATTCGAGCATAAGCATACTGCAGGTAAGGCGCTGAGTTACCTTCCATATTCAATGCTTTTTCCCATGTGAATGTCACCAGACTCTGCGGGTTCTGGCTGAGGTCAGTATATTTAATGGCACCAATGCCGATGGCTTTAGCCAAATCTTTTTGTTGATCCTCCGGCATATCCGGGCTGCTGGATTTAACCATGTCCAGCGCACGAGATTCAGCTTCATCCAGAAGCGCAGATAATTTAATGACATTGCCCTCACGCGTTGAAAATGTGGCTTCGGGAAGACGCATCAGGCCAAACCAAACATGCACCAGATTGGCCTCCATTTCCAGCTTTTCAGCGATTTTGAAAAACTGCTTAAAGTGAAGTTGCTGGCGTTCGTCGGTCACATAAATAATACGCTCCGGATCAAACTCTTCCTGACGAGATTCAACGGTGGCCAGATCGGTAGTGGCGTAGTTATATCCCCCATCGCTTTTCCGTACGATGCAGATCGGCATGCCGTCTTCCTCTAGATCAACAATCAATGCGCCATCACTTTCAACGGCGAGATCTTTATCTTCCAATGCCTGGATCATTTTCGGCAGTCGGTCGTTGTAGAAGCTTTCCCCGCGATAGAGATCAAATTTCACATCCAGGCGGTCATAAATTTTATTAAATTCACCAATTGAGAGCTCAATAAACTTTTCCCAGAGCTTACGGTTTTCCTCATTGCCCTGCTGCAGTTTAACGAGTTCAGACTTGGCCAGGTCGCGCCAGGAATCGTCTTCCTTCGATTTGTTATAGCTGGCCACATAGATGCGTTCCAGCTCCTCAACCGGAGCTGCAGCCAGGGCTTCTTCATTCACGAATTCACGATAACCGACCAGCATCAAGCCAAACTGCGTACCCCAGTCACCCAGATGATTATCCGCAATCACCTCATAGCCGAGAAAACGATACAGCCGGTCAATCGCATTCCCAATCACCGTTGAACGGATGTGGCCGATATGCATCGATTTCGCAACATTCGGGCTCGAATAGTCGATAATGACCTTCTTCCCCTCGCCCACCTGTTCCGATCCAAGGTGTGCATCCTTTTCCAGCAACTGGATATATTCAGACAGTGCACGATTTGTCAGGAAAAAGTTAATAAAACCCGGACCGGCAATTTCAATCTTTTCAATAAACTCAGGGAGCTCCGCTGCTTCAACAAACTGTTGGGCAATTTCCCGCGGCGCTTTTTTCAACTGCTTTGAAAGCACCATGGCCGCATTGCATTGATAATCACCAAATTTTTCATTGTTTGTCGGCGAAACGCCAAGGTTGACCTCAGCATCGCTCAGGTCAAAAACTGATTGCATCGCCTCCGTCATCCAGGCGGACAGACGTTCTTCAAAAGTGGCAAACTCACGCATATTCTCTACTCCGTAAAAAGAGGCGGAGATTATTTCCCGCCCCTGAAAAAATCAATCCCCGAGTTCCAATGTCTGGAAATCGGGGATCATCGCTTCCAATGATTGGAAGTCTATTCCTCGGTCGTGGCCTCTTCAACGGCAGGCACGCCTTTGAAGGTCAGGCCCTCTTTGTTGGCTCGTACAGTGACCACCGAATTGTTTTCAATCTGACTACGCAGAATTTCCTCCGCCAGCGGATCTTCCAGGAAGCGCTCGACGGTGCGACGTAGCTGTCGTGCGCCATAGGCTTTGTCATAGCCTTTGTCTAAGAGGAAATCGCGCGCCGGCTTGGTGATCTTCAGTTCAATATTCCGTCCGAGCACACGGTTCTGAATATTGGCCAGCTCAAGATTAATGATCGTTTCAAGATCAACCTTCGTCAGTTCACGGAAGACGATCATATCATCCAGACGGTTCAGCAGCTCCGGCTTGAAGGTTTTCTTCGCAATGCCAATCATCATCTCTTTCAGTTTCGCAAAGTCGGCCGCTTCATTGGATGGAGCAAAACCGAGTGCCCCCGAGTTTTTCACTTCCTGGGCACCGAGATTAGAGGTCATGATCACCACCGTATTCCGGAAATCAACGCTGCGTCCCAGGCTGTCGGTCAAACGACCTTCTTCCATGATTTGCAGCAGCATATGCATTACGTCCGGATGCGCCTTTTCAACTTCGTCAAAAAGAACGACCGAGTACGGGCGACGGCGAACGCGTTCCGTCAGCTGACCGCCCTCTTCATGGCCGACATAACCCGGAGGTGAACCGACCAAGCGCGAGGCATTAAATTTTTCCATGTATTCCGACATGTCGATCTGGATGAAAGACTCCGGATCATCGAACATGAATTCGGCCAGCGTTTTTGCCAACAGCGTTTTACCCACACCCGTCGGGCCGAGGAAAATAAAGGAACCGATTGGACGTTTTGGATCCTTGAGGTCGGCACGTGAACGACGCAACGCACGGGAAATGGCCCCCACCGCTTCCGCCTGGCCAACCACCTGTTCGCCGACGACCTCTTCAATCCGAAGCAGGCGTTCCATTTCTTTCTCGCCCATCTTCATAACCGGAATGCCGGTCCACTTGGACACAACGACCATGATATCTTCATCGTCGACCACCGAGCGGTTTTCATCGCGCGTTTTGCGCCAGTCTTCAAGCAGTTTTTCCAGCTTCTCTTTGCTCTGGCGCTCCTGGTCGCGGAAGTTGGCGGCATCCTCAAATTTCTGTTCGTGGATGGCATCATTTTTCTTGGTTTCAAAATCGTGAATTTCTTCTTCCAGCTGTTTCAGCTCCGGGGGGCGACTCATACTGTTGATACGCGCACGGGCACCGGCTTCGTCAATCAGATCGATGGCCTTGTCCGGCAGGAAACGATCCGGAAGGTAACGCGCCGAACATTCAACCGCGGCTTTCATCGCATCATCGGTAAACGAGGCATGGTGATGTTCTTCATATTTTCCACGCAGACCCTTGAGAATTTCTATCGCGTCTTCAACAGTCGGCTCTTTGACATTTACCGTCTGGAAACGCCGTTCGAGCGCGGCGTCCTTTTCGATATATTTACGATATTCCTTCAGCGTGGTTGCGCCGATACACTGGAGTTCACCACGCGAAAGCGCGGGTTTGATAATGTTGGCCGCATCCATCGTGCCTTCGGCAGAACCGGCTCCCACGATGGTATGAAGTTCGTCGAGGAAGAGAATAATGTTTTTCTCTTTCCGAATCTCATCCATGACGGCTTTGATGCGCTCTTCGAACTGACCGCGATATTTGGTTCCGGCGACCATTAGGGCCAGATCCAGCGTAATGACTTTTTTATCAATCAGCAGATCCGGAACATTGCCTTCCTGAATAATCTGAGCCAGACCTTCAGCAATTGCCGTTTTACCAACGCCGGCTTCACCCAGCAGCACGGGGTTATTTTTGGTGCGGCGGCAGAGAATCTGGATGACGCGCTCAATCTCGTCTTTTCTTCCAATGACGGGATCCAATTCGCCATCCTTGGCCAGTTTGGTCAAATCGCGTCCGAAGGTATTCAGCGCCGGCGTTTTGGTTTTACCCTTTCCGCGCGCCTGACCACCGCCCATTGGAGGTGGTTCCGGATCGCCGCCATCGTCTTCAAATTCTCCTTCAGATGCGGGATCATAATCCGGATCGAGGGTCTTCATGATTTCGTAGCGGGTTTCATCAAGATCAACGCCCAGATTTTCAAGCACCCGTGCGGCAATCCCCTCGCCCTCTCGAAGCAGACCTAAGAGAATATGCTCGGTGCCAACATAACTGTGGCCCAGACCGCGCGCTTCGCTGGCGGAAAGTGCCAGCACTTTTTTGGCCCGTGGCGTAAATGGAATATTACCAATGGTTTTCGTTTCGGGGCCGGTTCCGACGGCCTTTTCAACTTCCATGCGAACCGAGGCCAGATCAATACCCAGCGCCTGCAGGGCGTTCACGGCAACACCGTGTCCCAAAGCAATGAGTCCCAATAGGATATGTTCGGTGCCGACATAACCGTGGTTAAACCGATCGGCTTCTTTTCGTGCTAGTTGCAGCACCTGTTGTGCCCGTGGTGTAAAATTGTCCATATGTATGCCTTTAGTTTTTACTGTCAGAATCAGTAGCATTTTCCATGAAGTCGCGCAACATTTCGGCGCGTGTGACATCACGTTGGTCAGGTTCTAAATCTTTCTTTTCCAGTTTTTGCAAGTGAGCCGGCTGAATCGAAATAAACATCATATCCAGCTCCCTGCGAGAAAACTGGTCAACCATTCCAAGATCCAGCCCCATCCGTAAGGTGGAAAGCAGGTTCAGCGCTTCTCCGCTGGAAATCAATTTTGCGTGGGAAAGAATGCCGAATGCCCGTGCCACATGGTCTTCAACAATGAGCGATTTTTCATTCATCAAACGAATGCGGGCATTATTTTCATGTTCGATCAGTTCCAGAACAATCTGCTCGAGATGGGCAATGATTTCGTCCTCGCGCCGACCCAACGTAATTTGATTGGAGACCTGGAACATATTACCAGCCGCTTCCGTTCCCTCGCCCCACATACCGCGCACGGCTAGACCGATTTTTGAGATCCCGTTAATGACTGGGTCCATTTCCTCCATCAGCACCAGGGCCGGAAGGTGCAGCATGACCGAGGCACGCATACCAGTGCCTACATTCGACGGGCAGGAAGTCAAATATCCAAGCTTTGGAGAAAAAGCATAGGTCAACTGGGCCTCGAGATCATCATCCATTTTATCCGCAGCTTCCCAGGCACCGCGCAGATTAAGTCCGGGCTGCAGCGACTGAATACGAATGTGATCCTCTTCATTCACCATGATTGAGATGCATTCATCTGGTGTAACATAAACCCCGCAACTGTCGTCCTGCTGCGCCAGTTCCTGGCTGATCAGATGACGCTCAAACAGAATTTCTTTATCAATGGCAGACGTGTCAGTCATACTCCAGGAAAGAAAAGGCGTTTCCAATGTTTGGAAAATTCCCTGCGTCTGCAACCAGACTGCATCGTTCTCCTCTTCGCTCGCCCAACCGGGAAAGGAGTATTCCTCTACATTGCGCGCAAGACGAATACGACTGCTGATCACCGGTCCTTCATCAATCCCCGCTTCCAACCAACTACCGTGGCGTTTGACCATTTCATCAAGCGTCATGGGATTCTCCTTCTTTCAGCAGGGCGGCATCCGCTTTCAGGTTTTTAATCTTATCTCGCAGACGCGCGGCGGTTTCGTATTCTTCTTTCGCAATCGCAGTTTCAATATCTTTTTGCAGAGCGGCCACCTGGGCGGTCACCCGCGCCTCATTCCCCTGTCGGGCTGGAATTTTTCCGACGTGCTGACGGCTGTGATGCATGGCCTGGGTGATGGCACTTAATTCGCCCATAAACGCATTGTAACATTCCGGGCAGCCGAGACGTGCGCGTTTTTTGAATTCGGCGCGCGTCATTTGGCATCGGCTGCAACTCAAATCAAACACCGTATCATCGGCGGAAGGCACATCTTTGTTATTTTGATTTCCGAGCCCCAGCAATACATCGGTGATGGAAATCGGGGAATTCAGATCAATTCCATTATTTTGAGCGCAGATCTGGCAAAGGTTCAGTTTTTTGATCTCGCCATCGATCACCTGAGTCAGATGAATCGTCGCCTCGACTTCATTACAGCATTCACATTTCATGGAAAATTCCTGTTTTCCTTTCAGATACTCTAAAGGGTAATTCGTTGGGTAATCGCTGTGCAAACCTTTTGACTAACGTAAAAACCACGCCGCGCGAAAATTTGAGTCGCACGCCGTGGTTTTGCAAAGTCCG
>CAKZQV010000348.1 GCA_937141895.1 uncultured Verrucomicrobiota bacterium | reverse complement strand
ATCGTATTTTGAATAGGTGGTATAGTCGATGCGGCCATCGTCATCATAACGGGTGTAGGATTTGATCTGATTGTTTGCATCGCGGGCATATGTTGACAGGGGAACATTTTTTTTGCCTTTGCGCTTAATCGTGGCATTCAAGCGGAATTTGTCGTCGTTATAGGTCACGACCTCGATTTCGCCGGTAAGTTTGCATTTATAGGCCAATTGCCGGGTTTCGGGGCTCAGCACGATATCGTAATCAAACTTTTCCTTTTTCTTCACATCATCAACGATCTGCCGCGTCAGGCATCCGGCCTCGTTATAGGAATTGGTCACGAAAAGCGTCAGGTTGTCTTTGTAGTCCCACTTTTTCCTGTACAGCAGATTGCCGGAGGTATCGTATTCCGCCTCTTCCCGATATTTCCGGTCGGACATTTGATAGCTGTATTCGGTAGTGATTTTTTTAACCGGGCCCTGCAGCCGCGCAGCCACCAAAGACGGTTGCCGGATATCCAGGTGAGAGGGGTCCGCCTGAGCATAAAATGCGCATATCATTAAGCTGAAAAGGTACCAGTATCGTTTCATATCTACACCGCGATTACAGGTATCCGTTATACGTTTTCTTTATAATTGCGGAAAGAAAAAATCACGAACGATCTACAAATGAATAGGGTTTGGGCTCGCCCGAGCGGGGGGAATTCGATACGCCTTTAACCCTGTTTATGTTGATTGATTTAACCATCCTGATCGTCAGTGCCGCCGCAATTGTGGTCTCCGTCCGCTTTCTATTGGTTCCAGGTATTGGAAAAATCGGGGCCGCACTGAAGTTTTCGGCCAAGGTTCGTGGACAGATGATCGGCTATGCCACGAGCGTTCCTGAATTTACCGTGCTCACCGCCGGCGCACTCAACGGCGTTTTTAATGCGGGGATGTGGAATATTGCCTCTTCCAACATCATTAACTGGGTGCTTTTCCTAATTACGGTTTTTGTTCTGCGCCAGCAACTTGACCTGAAAAACCGGATGTTTGCCGACGAACTGGTTTTCGGCGTTTTATCTGTGGTGATTCCATTGCTGATGTTTGCCGTCGGGATCGGCACAGGGGTTGGAACCGCGATCGGTCTGCTGGCCTTCTTCGTTTTCTATAAAGTGATGGATAAGCGATTAAACAAAGCAGGAAAGGTCGCGCCGCTGCCGCCCGGAGCGGAAAATGGCACGGTACAAGGTGGCGGAATCATGCTGCTGATCGGCATTCTCGTGATTCTGGTTGCCGGTAATTTCCTTGGAGGCAGCGCGGGTTCTCTCATTAAGGAACTCAGTGTGCCCGCCTGGGCGGTGGGCTGGATTCTCGGCCTCGTCACTTCGGTCTGCGAGCTCGCGTCGTTCATTGAAATTTACCGCATTCATAAACCCAAAGATTCACCCACCCATATCAAAGACACGCAGGAAGCGCTGGATGCCCTTGTGGCCTCCAACATTGCCAACCTCGGGCTCATCCTTCCGTTGGGTATGATCATCTATCTGATCGTCCAATAGTTGGAAAAATAAAAGCCGGTCGAGGACCGGCTTTCAGTACATTTCCAATGATTGGAACTTTTTACGCAGGGTCCTGATGGCGGACAATATCCGCTTCCACCATGTAGATGACATCTTCAGCGATATTACAGGCGTGGTCGCCGATGCGTTCCAGCCGATGCGTGATGGCCAGCAGGGTCATCAGCGATTCAGCATGCTCCGGCTCTCGCTTAAGCGCTTCGGCAATTTCCTGTTTCATCTCCTGCTTCATGGAATTAATCGCTTCGTCATCGGTAATGACTTCGCGGGCGAGGTAGGTATCGATATTAATCAGGGCATCAAGCGACTTGCGGACAATGGATTTGGCCAGATAGGTCATCTGGTGCAGATCGAGCGGAACTTTTGGCGTCGGCGCCTCGTTGATATGAATACCATTTTTGGCAATATCCGATGCTAGGTCGCCGATACGCTCCAGATCGGAATTCATCTTCATGACGGCAATAATGAACCGCAGGTCAATCGCCACCGGTTGGTAAAGAGCGAGGGCTTTCAGGCATTCCTCTTCCACCTCAATTTCAAGATCGTCGATCTGCTTATCGGTTTCAATTACCTGATTTGCCAGGTCGACATTATTTTCGAGAAACGATTTAACCGAAAGTTCGAGGTTTTCATCGACCCGCGCGCTGAGCGTGTAGATCAGCTTTTTCAGTCGTTCGAGTTCTTTTTCCAGATGTTTAGCCATGATTCCTCCTTTGGAGGTAATTCATAATACGTAATTCGTAATCATTGGGATTACGGATTACGGATTACTCGTTACGTATTAAATTATCCAAATCGCCCGGTAATATAATTTTCCGTCTGCGGATTATCCGGGTTGGTGAACAACTGCTTTGTTTTTCCGAATTCTACCAGTACGCCTTCATACATAAAAGCG
This sequence comes from uncultured Verrucomicrobiota bacterium, assembly GCA_937141895.1. Lineage (GTDB taxonomy): Bacteria > Verrucomicrobiota > Kiritimatiellia > Kiritimatiellales > Pontiellaceae > Pontiella. The sequence continues at coordinate 3,747 of CAKZQV010000348.1, read as the reverse complement.
GTTAGATCCGACACACGCGCCGCCTGCTGCATGTTATGCGTGACAATGGTGATGGTGTACTGCTTCCGCAGCTCGCCGATCAGATCTTCGATTAGGGCGGTGGCTTTCGGGTCGAGTGCAGAGGTCGGCTCATCCATCAGCAGGATTTCCGGTTTAATGGCGAGTGCGCGTGCAATGCAGAGGCGCTGCTGCTGACCGCCGGACATGCCGAGGGCGTTGGCCTGAAGCCGATCTTTCACCTCATCCCAAATGGCCGCCTGACGCAGGCTCTGCTCAACAATTTCGCTGAGTTCCTGCTTGTTTTTCATCCCCTGGAGGCGCGGGCCGTATGCGACATTATCAAAAATGGATTTCGGGAAAACATTCGGTTTCTGGAACACCATGCCGACGCGGGCACGAAGGGTGACCACATCGATGTTTTTGGCATAAATGTTATGTCCGTCAAAAATCATTTCTCCGGCGGCGCTGGTGCTCGGAATCAGATCATTCATGCGATTGATTGAGCGGAGCAGTGTGCTTTTTCCGCAACCGGAAGGGCCGATCATGGCCGTGACCATTTTTTTCGGAATTTTCATGCTTACTTTGCGCACGGCTTCGAAGTCGCCGTAGAACAACGAGAAATCTTTGGCCTCAATATGGGTTTCGGCCTGGGGATCGACTTCGCCGTGACTGGCGAATGTGTCGATGGGTTTCATGGTAATTTCTTTAGACATATCAGCCTCTCAGTTTCTTCGAAATTCGGGCGCGCATCAGGATGGCGGCCAGGTTGAGCAGGAGCACGATGGCGACCAGGGTGAACACCATGCCGTATTGTACGTGTCGGATTTCGTCGACCGCTTCGTGCTCGGTACACAGGTTATAAATATTCCACGGCAGCGCCGGGGTCGGTTGGTTCAGCGTTTCCCAGATTTTGAGCGGGGCACCGACACTCACGGCCGCGGTAAAGATGATCGGAGCCGTTTCACCGGCGGCGCGGCCCATGGAAATGACGATTCCGGTCAGAATGCCGGGAAGGGAGGCCGGAAGGATAACCGTCATGACGGTATGCCAACGACCGGCACCGAGGCCGAGAGCCGCTTCTTTATACGCACGCGGAACGGCAAGAATCGCTTCTTCCGAAGATCGGATAATCGTTGGTAGAATCAGCAGGGAAAGAGTCAAAGAACCGGCCAACACACTTTTTGAATCCGACACCTGGATGGTATTCAAAAAGAAGGCCAGACCGAAGAGGCCGAATACAATGGATGGTACGCCGGCAAGCGTACTGATGCAGATGCGCAGGAAACTGATCACGCGGCCTTCTTTGGCATATTCACACAGGTAGATGGCGGCAATCACGCCCATCGGAATCGCGAAGATCATCGCGCCGAGGGTGAGGTAGATCGTGCCCAGCACTTCCGGCCAGATGCCCCCGAAGATATGGGAATCCTTTGAGGTGTCGGTGATGAACTGCCAATAGAAGGTCGTTTTCGGCTTCATCATGGCTTCCAGATTTTCTTCCAGATAGTGGAAAAATCCTTCGAGCTCGGTGCCTCTGAATTTTTCAACACGCGGCTTCGTGACCAAAATGCCCATGGCGTCGGCGTTGGAATAATCCCACTCCTCTTCATACAGTACTTCATGGAGTTTGACCTGCGTGCGGTCCCAACGGGTCTGGCCATACTGCTGACGAATGAGCACCGGTTTTTTCTGTCCCGGCATTGGGCCGAACAGATCCTGCACGGCGTCCACGAGTTCGTGGAACGGTTCTTCGCGGGTTTCGGAGAGCGCGCGGATTTGTTCTTTAAGGGCTTTGGCTTCGTCTTTCAGCCGGTTCTCTTCCGCTTCTAACTGGGCAATTTTCTCGTCGCTGCCGCCTTCTTTTTTCATGGCGCGCGCTTTGTTGCGGAATTCTTTGGATTGATTCTTTTTGGCCTCTTGCTTTTCCGAAAGCGATTCTTCGAGTTGGGTGGTTTCTTTCTCGAAGTCCTCGAGCATGTCATAAATCGGAGCGCGGGCGGCTACAGCCTCTGCATAATCGGCATTAAATTTTTCAGGATTCCCCCGGTCGAACTGCTCAAGCATGACCCGACGATGTTCCACGGTGCCCTTGAAGACAAAGGCCTTGGAGCCGCGCCAGATGATTGGGGACAGAATGGCCAGCAGGGCCATGGCCATCACCGCAATGGCAATAATCCCCAAGCCGGAAAAGGCTTTATCCAGAAGTTTTCGGGTTTCCAGTCTCATACTATTTTCGACTTTTGAATGGTGACTTTTGAATTGCGGGACGGCTGCGCCGACATGGACGAAAAGGATGGGTATAGGCGAAGCCCTTCCATAAATCGGAAATCTAAAATCGGAAATCTAAAATCCATTTTATTTACCCAGTTTCTTGCGCGAGCGTTTCACAATGATTTCGCTGGCCAGATTCATAATAAACGAGAACGCCAGCAGGCAGAACGCCATGGCAAACAGAACGTGAAAACGGGAAGAGCCGGTCACATGGTCCGCTTCGCCCATATCGCCGGCAATGGTGGCGGTGAGGGTGCGAATCGGCTGGAGGGCGTTGTACCACGGTTCCGGAATGCGAGCCGCGTTGCCGGACGCCATCCAGACCACCATGGTTTCGCCAATGGCGCGCATGACCCCGAGAATGACTGCGGCAAGGATACCGCTGATGGAAGCCGGGATGATGGTTTTAATAATGGTCTCGGCGCGGGTGGCCCCGAGCGCATACGAGCCTTCGCGCAGCTCGCGGCCAGCGGCTTGCAAAGCATCTTCGGAAACACTGACTACGGTCGGCAAGGCCATGATGCCCAGAATGATCGATACGTTAAGCGCATTGGTTCCCGAATTGATTTCGACCCCACTCAGGTTGGCTGAGAGTTTATAGAGAAACAGGATCGCGAGACTTCCAAGGATTGGAAAAACGAGGGCTCCCCCGATTTTCACGCTGGGCAGCTTGTCACGTAATTTGTCGAGAATCAGATCGCCGAGCACGATTACGGTCAGCGCGAGGATGGGGCCGAGTACTATCCATACTCCGGCCGAAAGAATGGCGCCGCCATGGTTCTGGAGAAGGGGGGCAAAAACAACGAGCGCGAAGAAGCCATAGGCCACCGATGGAATCGCCGCGAGAATCTCAATCACCGGTTTAACAATCTGCCGAACATTGAAGGGTAGCAGGTCGGAAAGGCAGACTGCGGCTGAAATGCCGAGCGGTACGGCCACAAGGACCGCTCCGATGGTGACCAGGCCGGTGCCCACAAAAATCGGCAGTGCCCCGAACTCGGCCGGAGATCCGGAAGGATACCAGCGGCTGCTGGTGAAAAATTCTTTGAATCCTTCGAGTTTAAAAAACGGAATCGCGTCTTTCAGAATGAAATAGAAGATAAAAAAGACCGCGAAGGTGGAGAGCGAAGTGATGAAGAAGAGGAAGCTTTGGCCCAGCATCATACTGATCCGCTGCCGTCGGCTTGCCGCATCGCTCATTATTAGGCTTGTATTAGCAATTTTGCTCATAGACACAGAATTCCCTGTAAGAACGCCGCATACAATGGGTCTCAAGTGTTAGGAAATGATTAGACCCCGATTAATGTTAGGTGAGTGTGAGGGAGGGTTGGAGGGTTGGAGGGTTGGAGGGTTGGAGGGTTGGAAAATTTTCTAAGTTTATGATGGTGCTGTACATCGAATCGTTCAGTTTTTTCCATTGCTCCATTGCTCCATTGCTCCATTGCTCCATTGCTCCATTGCTCCATTGCTCCATTG
>CAKZQV010000347.1 GCA_937141895.1 uncultured Verrucomicrobiota bacterium | reverse complement strand
CAGTAAATTTCCTCAAATCCAATGGATTATCGGCGATGCCCAAACCTATTGGGGCGGCGACCGCTATCCGCTGATTGTTTCCAGCTCTGCGTTGCACTGGGTTTCCAACCTTCGGAAAACATTCGAAAATATTTTCCAATGTCTGGAACCCGGCGGCACCTTTTCGCTGGGCATGATGCTGCAGGGAACACTTGGAGAACTCCACGAATTGCGCCGCGAAATTGCACCGGAAAAAACACCGGGCATTTCCCTGCCGACCTACAAAGAAACCAAAGCCGCATTGAGCGCCGCCGGCTTCAATCTCGAGCGCCGCAAGCATTCCGAGGAAGAAATTATCTACGACGATGCCAAAGCCTTCCTCCGCGCCATCCATGAACAGGGTGTGACCGGTGGCAAAGTGAGTACCGGGAACGCGCCGCTCACCCGCTCCGAAATCAGCCGCCTCGTGGCCGACTATCAGGAACAGTTTGCATCCGACGGCGGCGTCTACGCCACCTACGAGACCGCTACGTTCTTGCTGACCAAATAGTTTTCGGGCAAAGTGCGCCACTATGAACGGACTATTTATTTCAGGGACCGACACCGATGTGGGCAAAACAGCATTAAGCGCACTGCTACTGGCGGAAATCCGTCGGCGCGGAACCAATGCCGCCCCCATGAAACCCGCGCAGACTGGGTGCGAAAGGAAATCTGAAACTGGAAACCTGAAACCTGAAGAGCGTAAAGGGACTCAATTTCAAGTTTCAAGTTTCAAGTCTCAAGTTTCACCACTCTCAGTGCCTGATTTAGATTATAGCCTTTCAATGGCACAAATGTGTGTATCTGCGGAAACGTACCAAAACATGTCGGCCTACCAATTTGAACCGGCCTGCTCACCGCACCTCGCCGCAGAAATGGCCGGGACCGAAATCGATATTGCCGAAATGGTGATCGCTGCACGGATACTCGCCGATACCTATGAATTTATCCTGGCCGAAGGCGCCGGCGGACTGATTGTTCCGCTCAACCGCCGCGAAACCATGCTCGATCTGATGCAGGCCTTGAAATTTCCGGTTCTGCTCGCCGCCCGCCCGGGCCTCGGCACCATCAACCATACCCTGCTCTCTATCCGAACCCTGCGCAGCGAAGGGCTCGAAATTGCAGGCGTTGTTTTTGTAGCTACTTCCGACCAGGAATTCACCTTCATCGAAGAGGACAACGGCGCCACCATTGAACAATTTGGAAAAGTTCCAATCCTTGGAACCATCCCCTACTGCCCTCAGCTGGCCGACCCCGCCCCAAAATTTGACGACCTCCCCATTCCCGTCGTCGCCGAAATCGAAAAAATCGTTAATCTTTTGGATAGATAATATGGATTTACGCAAACTCATCGATACATTGCGAAAGGAACCTAGAGAAACCGAGTGGTTGGAATTCAAGGAGAATAATGACCAGCCTCAATTAATTGGCGAATATCTATCTGCCTTGAGTAACTCAGCATGCCTTCTCAACAAACCATATGGATATCTAGTGTTTGGAATTGAAAACCACACACATCGCGTCGTTGGCACTCTGCTTCAGCCACACGATACTAAAGGCAAAGGAAATGAGGATTTAGAGCCCTGGCTTGCGAGGTTACTGGATCCTCATGTCGACTTTCGTATCTATGAATATGACTATGAGGGAAATCTGATCGTGCTTTTCCGTGTGGATGCAACACGAAACACCCCGATTAAGTTTTCCGGGGAATCGTTCATTCGTGTTGGAGAACATAAGTATAACCTGAAAAAATTTCCGGAAAAAGAACGGAAAATATGGCAAATGAGACCTCCCACATCCTTTGAGGGGGGGACTGCTCTCACAAGTCAGAGCGATGATGATATTCTTAGAAAAATAGACTATCCTTCTCTATTTGACCTGCTTGACATTCCTCTGCCCGATAATCGACAGGGTATTCTTGCTAAATTATTAGAAGAAAATATCATTAAACCGGATGGCCCGAAATTCGGCATAACCAATTTGGGTGGGATTCTTTTTGCTAAAGACCTTAACCAGTTTCCAACATTAAGACGCAAAGCCATCCGAGTGGTCCTCTATTCCGACGACACGCGCATCCATGCTCAAAAAGAATTATCAGGAACAAAAGGATATGCCATTGGTTTCAGTGGGCTAATTGATTACATTCATGACCAGCTTCCCGCAAACGAATTGATTGAGGATGCTTTGCGTGTGGAACAGAAAATGTACCCTAAAGTGGCTATCCGTGAGTTTGTTGCGAATGCAATTATTCATCAGGACTTTTCCATTTCCGGGTCAGGGCCAATGGTGGAAATCTTTACTACACGCATGGAAATCACAAACCCAGGAAATCCACTCGTATCAACCGATCGCTTTATTGATCATGCGCCATGCTCTCGTAACGAGGCATTAGCATCGCTGATGCGCCGTATGAATATCTGCGAGGAAAGAGGCAGCGGGGTTGACCGCGCGTTACATGCTATAGAGCTGACTCAGCTTCCTGCACCGGATTTTGAGAGTGAGACCAAATTCACTAGAGTCACACTTTTTTCCTATCGCGACTTTAAAGAAATGAGCCGCATAGACCGTATCCGCGCGTGTTACCAACATGCGGTATTGCGCTGGGTATGCAGAGACTTCATGAGTAATACCACATTACGTGAAAGGTTGGGTATTGATCCTAAAAACTATTCCATGGTTTCGCGTATCATACGCGACGCACTGGATGAAGGAGTCATTAAACCTTCTGACCCAGAAAATAAATCAACAAAGAAAAAATACATCCCGACCTGGGGATAATTTGTGTGACTGGTGTGTGACTGGCTCTCAATAAATCAATCTTCAGACCACAAGATGTAGTTAAAATATAAGGATATCAGTAATTTAACCCATATATTGTGCTCTTATTTCTGTGTCAGCTGCGTCATTAGGAATAAGAAAACCGCTATAAAGGACATATGACCAATAAAATTTTCCATCCCTACACCCCCTTCAGTTCCATCGAAAACGGCTTCCCGAATATTGTACGCGGCGAAGGCATCTATCTTTATGACGACACCGGCAAAAAATATGTCGATATTGTGTCGAGTTGGTGGGCCTGCGCGCTCGGGCATAGTCATCCGAAAGTCGTGAAAGCGATTCAGGATCAGGCGGCGGTGCTGCAGCACTCGATTACCGGAAGTCTGACCCACCCGAATGTGCTGGCGCTGGCGGAACGACTGGCCGATCTGATGCCGACGCCGGACCGCCATACGGTTTTTGCCAGCGACGGGTGTTCCGCCGTAGAGGCCTCGCTAAAAATTGCGGTGCAGTATTGGTACAATATCGGCAGACCGGAAAAAACGTGGCTGATCGGCATGGATCAGGGCTATCACGGCGATTCGCTCGGCGCCTTAGGCGTCGGTTTTGTGGATGGATTTCATAAGCCCTACGAAAAGGTGACGCAGCACCCGGCAAAACTCCCGCTCCCTGTATCAACGTCAGATGATCCGGATGGATTTGAGCCCGGTCGAAAAGTCATTGAACAGCATGCCGACAAGCTGGCCGCGGTAATTGTTGAGCCGCTTTGCCAAGGCTCGGCCGGCATGCAGATGTATCCGGTGGGTTACCTGAAAAAACTGGCCGACTGCTGCGCCGAAAATGACGTCCTTCTGATTATTGACGAAGTCGCCATGGGATTCGGCCGTACCGGCAAACGGTTTGCGTTCAACCATGCCGGCATTGATCCGGACATCGTTTGCATGGGCAAAGGCCTGACGGCCGGCTACATGCCGCTGAGCGCCGCCGTGATTAAGGATAAACTCTACAACACCTTCTCCGACCAAGGCGAAAAGGACTGCACATTTTACCATGGAAACACCTATGCCGGGCATCCGATCGGCTGCGCCGCAGCCTTGGCGGCACTGGATATTTATGAAGCCGAAAGCACCGTGGAACGCGGTGCCGAAATGGCAGAAAAAATGAAGCAGTGGATGCAGCCTTTTGCAGAAATGGACTGCGTGAAGGAGCTGCGCTTCCTCGGCATGATCGGCGTGGTAGAGCTTAAACCCGAAGCAAAAGCGCAGGTTCCGGAAATCAAAGCCAAATTATTTAAAGACGGCTATCTGTTCCGGCCGCTCGGCACCATCTTTTATCTCATGCCGCCGCTCGTGATCGGCGATGACGAACTCAAGGGTGCGGTCTATGCCTTGCAGCAGGCTATAGAGGAATTCTGCTAATGCGTGGCCATGCAACAAGGCAGGCGGCTCGTCTGCTCTGCACAAGTGCAGCTTTGGCCATCACTGTCGAGGCTCAGGTGGATATGCGCCAGTCCTGGCAGAAGCTGGATGCTGATCCGCAAGTGCTTGTAAATTCGCAGGGGCTGGCCCGACACGATCTTTCGATTCAGGGCGGAAGTTATGCCGGCTCCGGGATGAGCATTAACGGTCTTCGTCTAAAATCGCCCTACTCCGCGCACCTGAATGCCGAACTTCCAATCCTTGGGAATCTACTCGCTGCTCCAACCATTGGAACCGGACTGGATAATGTTCCTGGGCACTTGGTCGGCACGGCGA
>CAKZQV010000346.1 GCA_937141895.1 uncultured Verrucomicrobiota bacterium | reverse complement strand
TTTCGGTTTGCGTTTCGGCCATGATGACTTAGCATTGATTCCATGCTTTTACGTCGAGCTATTTTCAAACTGGCGCCCCTGCTGGCGGTGCTGTTCTGCTCCGTGGCGCTCTCCGCTGCGGATCCCACAAACTGTGATGTCTGCGGCAATGACCTACCCCGCCAATTTTGGAAATATGAAGGGAACGCGTGCTGCTCACAGGCCTGTGTCGATGAATTGCGCCCGTCCTGCAAAAAGTGCGGCAAAGCGATCGATGGCAAGTATATGGAATCTGAAAAGGGCATCTACTGCTCCCAGAAATGCTTTAATTCCACCCTGCCCCGCTGCGAGGTGTGCCGAGGGCATATTCAGTCCGGCGTCAGCATTGGTAAACATAACTATTGCGACCAATGCATGCGTAACAGTCCAACCTGCTTTTCCTGCGGCCTGCCGGCCGCCCACCCCACCGAACTTTCCGACAAACGAGTCGTCTGCAATACCTGCCGGCGCTGGTCGGTGTCCACCACGGACCAGGCATTAAAGCATTACGACCGTGCCCGCCGCCAGCTCGAAGCCTGGACCCGACTGCAAATCCAGACCGTACCCGAGCTGAAACTCGTGAACCGAAAAGAGATGGAAAAATTATCCGGCTCCATCCGTAAAACCGACGAACCCATTACCATCCGCGGCCTCTACAGCCGCCAGACCACCTTCGTCAAACGCGGCCTGTTCGGCACCTGGAAAACAAGTCCGGATCATACCGTGGAAACGATCTATATTGTGAACCACCTGCACGATGAAATTTTCCGCGTCGCCGCCGTCCACGAACTCATGCACGATTTGGTGCATGAACATTTCCCCAAACTTGAGCACGCGCCCCTTTGGGTGCACGAAGGCATTTCACAGGTCGCAGCCGCGGAATACTGCCGCAGACGAAACTACATCGATGCGCTGGATATTATCGAAAGTAGTCAAGACCCCGACTACGGCGATGGGTATCGCTATTTTGATGAGGTCGTCGGCTTTGAGGGCTGGCATGCGCTGAAGCGCTGGATCGACGAAGTGGATGTTGCGGCGCTGCCGAAAAAAGCACCCGTTTCGGATTAACCCTCGTGATCCGCACCGCGACGGTGCGAGATGTGCAACGCAATCAGGCGCGCAACAATGACCCCGAGAAAAATCTGACCAATCGCCGCCTGCATCACCGCGTACGATTGGGTTAAAGGAGTCTGCGGCGTTATATCGCCATAGCCCAGTGTGGTCAGCGTGGTAAAGCTGAAATAATAAGCCCAGAAACTGTAGACGGTATCAGGGTTCAGCCATTGCTCCGGTATCCTGAAACATTCGGGATTGATCGTGTAAAAAATCGTGTAAATCTGAGCCCAGATAACGCCCATGAGCATGTAAGCCGAAATGGCCCCGCAGATTTTATCCCCGGTCACCTCTTCATCGCTCAACACAAAACGCATGATATTAAAGAAGACCAGAATGTAGTAAAAAGCATTGAACCCCATCGCAAAAATCGAGAATGCGGGCACATCATATGAAATAATATTTCCAGCGCCGGTCAGGACAATATTGATCCCGGTCAGCACCGCCATCAGGATAAAATACAGGCGTGTGCGCGAAATAGCCCGCATGCAGCTGAGCAGCACTAAAATCGTGACCCAGCTGAAGATCCGATCGACCACCCCCCGCTCCCTGCGCACAATCGGCATGATGAAAAACATCGCCACCATGGTGGTCAGAAAGAGACTGAACCGCCCTTTCAGAAACGCTTCAAAAATCGGGCGGCTGCGACTCATTGAGCATTCTCTTCCGGAATCGCCCATCCGCCACCCAGCGATTTATACAGGCGGACGAGGTTCGCGCTGACCAATCCTTTACTCAAGGCCAACGCATCCTGCTGCTCCAGGAGATCCCGTTCAGTATTCAGAACATTTTGGAAATCGGTCAGGCCGGAGGTATAGAGCTCCGTCACCAGTTCCACCGATTTTTCTGCAGCGGATGAGGCCACTTCCAGCGATTCAATCCGGTCCTTTTCGTAGGCATAGGCCGACATGCTGCCCTCCACCTCTTCCAATGCAAGCAACAGCGTCTGTTCATACGTATACAGCGCAGCTTGGGTTCCGGCTTCTTCTGCATCAACCTGACTGCGGATCCGCCGACCACTGAAGATATTCCAGCGAATCTGCGGCCCAAAACTATAGAAGGTGTTTGCTCCACTGAAGAGATCCCCGCCGGTCGTTTCAACCGCCAGCGTACCCGGCAGATAGAGCGTCGGATAAAGTTCCGCTTTCGTCGCCCCGATCAACGCATGCTGGGCCGCCAGCTCGCGTTCGGCACGACGGATGTCAGGGCGCTGGCGTAACAGTTCAGCAGGCACGCCCACCACCACATCTTCCGGAATAACAGGAATCGGCTTTCGTTCCTGAAGAACCTGCTCAAGCGCATACGGCATTTCACCCACCAGTACACTCAGCCGATTAATCGCCACGACAAGCTCCTGCCGCAAAGGGGGGATGACAGACTCTGTACGCGAAAAGTTCAAACGCGATTGCGACACATCCAGCGCCGGCACCAGACCGGAGTCAAACCGGTTCTGCGTGAGTTGCAGGGTTTCACGCTGGGCCTTCAGGTTGTTTTCTGCAAAATAAATGCGCTCCTGCAAGGTACGCACATTGATGTAGTTGAATGCAATATCGGCATATAGCACCACCAAAATATCCCGGTAGTTTTCAACCCGCGCCTGCAGCGTGGCATCGGCCGATTCCACGGAACGCCTCACCCTGCCCCACAGATCCAGCTCCCACGCCATCGACAGACTCGCATCGTAGAGCTCACCATCGCGACTTTGACCTGAAGCAGTTTTGGCTTCCGTCGTCTGAAAGGCCGAGGCACCCGCTCCGGCGGTCAGTTCCGGCCACCACTGGCTCGCACTTACACCACGCAG
>CAKZQV010000345.1 GCA_937141895.1 uncultured Verrucomicrobiota bacterium | reverse complement strand
GTAGAGATTCGTTCCAGCTGATTCCCGTGCCGCAGAATTTCTTCAAGCAGCTCCATCGCCTCTTTGCGGGAGATATTCGGAAGGTCACGACTTACCCGGTAGGCATACAGGCACCGGTAACAGCCATCTTTATCCTCATCCGACTGACAGGCACACCCTTTAAGTTTGTCGAAAGACATCTGGAGCAATTCCATAATGTCCTCCGGGGTCTTCATCAGCTCCTTCAGATAACCGGTTCCACCAGGAACCTGATCATAGAGCACTAGGTACTTTTTCCTGAGCATCGTATCCGGCACCGGCTCATCAGTCACCATTACCTGCAGGTGCCCGACACTGCCCCTAAATTTTTCGGCAAGTCCCATGTAAAGTGCTGCGATAAAGGATGGGAGCTTCAGCGAAAGATCGACCTCCGCTACGGGAAGTAGCACCCGAATCGCTTCAGATTCAAACTGTCTGTACATGTAAAGACAATCGACGATGCCCTTATCCAGGCCTTTGGCTCGATTCGGACAGTCAATTGCATGCTTAAAGCGTTCCCGCTCCCGTTCTCTATCCGGCACAACCTTCCCGCATTTTTCGCAAAGACGGAATCCCTGACGGGATACCTTATTGCCGGCAATTTCAATTTCATCACCATCAAAGAAATCCTGCTGGCCGAAATTCACTTCGCGGAACACGGCTTTGCGCACAAACTCGAAACCGAATGGAAGCGATTCATCTGTGATGCGGTATGCCTGCTCGATATACGGCGTATCCACCTCGGTCAGCATATATTTATTGTAAAAGATCGGCTCTCGATCATCTGAATCATCATGGCTCCGACTATCCCGGTCAGACTGGGTTGCCACCACCTGCTTCATCTTGATCAAAGTTCGTACCATCGCCGCATCAGCCCAGGTGCGACTTCCGCACTTAGGACAGGCTGCCTGCTGCTCCACCTGAACTTCCATCTCAGCATGAGAGCACTCACCGCAAAATCGCCAGGTTTCCTTATTGGAGACATTCAAATCAACCTGATCAATCAGCAACTTACGCCCATCCACATAAAATGCATTGCCCGGAGCAAGCTCCTGTATCGCACTCCCCGCAGGACGTTCATACTCATGTGTCCAGGTGTCATACTTCCCTTGTCCGTCTTCCTTGCTTTTCTTTCTGTAAATAACAGATCGAAGGGAAACGCCAGCTTCAGGGAAAGCATAGTTCGGAAGCAGCCCTTCATCCGTAAAAAAATTAAACGTATGCTTGTCATTGAGCTGCCTTATCATGTCATCAATAGCTTTTCGTTCTACTATCAAATCACCGAGCTCTTCATCTAATACTTGATCTCGCGCAGGGTTTTCCTCGTTTTTCTTTATCTGTTCTCGGAGTTTCCGACGACGGGTTCGTAACTTATCCCGTTCACCCTTTAACTCTCGAAGTCGGTTGCTAATGCGCCAATCCAGACTTTCTTCACGAGTATCATCACCACGCATGAAACTCTCAAGATGCACTTCCGAGTCCTCTGTGAGGATGCCGCCGAACATTCCCACAAAATCATGGAGGAGTTGTGTTCGGTTCAACTCGATAAAATCCATCAGGTTAAACGGGAACCGAGCTGTATCCTTCTCTTTATCAATCTGATTCAAAACCGCCTTCAATTTAAGCGGGATAACGGCTTCAAGGCCCTGCACATCCTGCATCCAGCGATCAAAGCAAAATGCCGTCAACTGGCGTTCCAATACAGCCGGAGCATTCAGAAAGATTCCTGGAGATTCCACATGACCGCTGATCATGTTTTGAGGTTCAGCAAAGAAGTGCAGGTCATGAGGGCGTCCCTGCGCCAAAACAAGATTAAACGCATTTCCATCACGGCGGCCCGCGCGACCAATCCGTTGAATGTAATTAGCCTGGGTCGGCGGTACAGAACAGAGAACTACCGTAGATAAATCTCCAATATTGATCCCCATCTCCAAGGTAGGAGTGCACGATAAAATGTTGGGATCAGGCGCTCCTCCATCATTCATGAAGCGTTTTTCCAGCTTCTCCCGGTCCTTCCGCTCCAATAAGCCGGTATGCTCCTTCGGAACAGCCCGTTCAACATGCCCGGATCGGTACAATGTTCCGTAATAGTCTACCTGCTCCTCCAGACGTTCAAGCACGCCGTTAACATCATAACGTTCACTAGGCATGCCTTCCCAAAGTTCCCGCTCGGATACCGGCGCAGAACAGCTGTAGCCGGTTCGACTGCATGCGTATTGATCCACCTCAGCCTCGACCTCCAGGAGTTCCGGATTCAGCCCATACACCGTCCCGGATCGCGCCTGAACTGAAACAAAGATTGATCGAGCCATCCCGGCAGAAAATACGACATTGAAAATATCCCTGCTGTACGCGACAACATCACCAAAGCACCGCACCAGCCACTTCTGATAGGTCGTCAGCGAAGTTCCGGAACCGATAAGGACATCAAGTCGGCTAACAGATCCCGAACCATCATATATGAATGCCGGTGTCCGCTTACTGTTAGGCATGAAGAGCTTCCGATTCAGCACCCAGGAGTTCCCCGAACCCTCAAGATACTCGTCAAGATAATCCGTATAGATACCGCCACGGGTTCTGCAGATTTTAACCATGCCGGCAAGGAACCGCTTTATGTCGATCAGGCTTGCTGCCCGCAATGAGCCTACATCCTCGCAAATCCGCTTAAAGACTGTTTCCGCCCAGTCATTAAATGCATCCTCCCTCAATCGGACGATTGAACAGCCGGTTTTTTCCAGAGTGCGTCCAACACGTGAACCCATCCCGTATTCATAAACGATATCCCAGTGGATCCGCTTCTGAATCAGTGGAAGCAGTTCTCCATCACCGTCCAGCTTTCCATGATCTTCCAGTTCGGCATACTCGCTCAACCACTGCATATCCGGAGCAATGAACTGAGCGGCAAACTGCTCTTTAGAGCCCAGTCGATTCATCCAGTACTCGACAAAGGCCGCCGGGAGTTTGTCCAGAGACAATGTTTTTTCAGAAACCTCCACCACCTGCTGAATTGCTGCACGAAGGTTAAATCGATAGGTGCGCCCACCGAAAAATCCGGCCCGATGAGAGGCGTCCTGAACCGAATCCGAGAAGGCCAGAAGTTTGCGGTCATTATTATACGCTGAAGCAAAGAGCTGACTGATAGCCACGCTGATCAGGCTGGCAGAACGGGAACCCAGGATCATCAGGCTGTCATGCTCTCCACAATGCGGACAGTTGGAATTAACATAGAATTTCCCGCCCTTGCTTTTCTTTCGGGGGTTGTAGCTGCGAACCGGAGTAAGCACGTCTCCGCGTCCACAATGAATGCACTGCTTAACATTTTCTCCATAGGTTAGGCCGAGACAGCTTCCGCATAGCGTTTCCGCCGTTTCCAACTGTTGACCGGACATAATATTTTTACGGTCTTCATGGAAGATATAGTGAACCGTAGGACTGTTACTGAAGAAGGCGGAATAGATCTTATCGAGACTCGAATTAAATCGGTATTCGCTCTCAGGCTTTGTGCTAAGCCACCCCATTCGTCCACATGACCGGCAATGCAGCATCGGCAGGTGTTCCACTCCCTCTTCCGGCAGCAGATCATCGGAAAAACGTAAACGGGGTGTTGGTTCAACGGAAACAACCATACGCCTGAGCTCTTTCATCCAGAGCTGGGACCGTAGCTGCAGGAAGGGCGGGTAAGATTCTTCTCCGTCATTTCTGACCACGACGGAGCGTGCCGTTGCGATAAGGGACAGAATACTATCCACCAATGCTGTCCTGAACCAGGCCGGCTGCTCAGAGAAACCGGCATGAAACCGATCCAATTGCGCCATGATCCCCGGCAGATCCAGCGTCATACCGTTTAATAACCGGATAAAGTTCTGGAAAAAGAGGTGCTCGCGAAGTCGCTTCCCCAGCTCCACCTTAAATGCATCATCCAATTCGCCTTCAGGGTACCAGCCATTAAACCACAACGAACATTGAACCCGGATATAATCGGATACATCCCGGTATTGATCTGCTGCCAACTTCTTGAATTCTTCTATACCCGGGCTCAGGTGATACTTAATGAGCGTGTTATCTCCCAGAAACTCCCCGGGTTTCAGCAAATCCTCCCGGATAATGGCTTCCTCTTCAAGCGGAGTGCCGAACAGCTCCGTCGTGAAGCTCAGCAGATTCTCAACCGCATCGGCACCGTCACCCAATGTGGCTGACGTACCGACAAAACAGGTCTCCTTGCGTGGTGTCTTCAAGCGATCCAGAAGACGGCGAAGCAGGCAGGCCAGATCTGTACCCTGAGCACCATCAAAGGTGTGCAGCTCATCGATCACAACAAACTTCAACGTATCGGGACGGTTTCCCTGCCAGAGACGGTAATCCCGAGGACGAAGCAGCAGATAGTCCAGCATCTTGTAGTTCGTCATGAGGATGTCCGGCGGATAATTTCGGAGCGTATCATTATCCGTAATCACCATATCATCCGACATGGTCTTCTGACCGGCATCCTTATCCAATCCACCGATAAACAAACCGGCTGTCACATTACCACGCAGATCCGGATTCTGGCTGATCTCCTTCGCGAAGCGCCTGGCCTGGTCCGTTGCCAACGCATTCATCGGATAAATAATAATCGCCTTAACTCCAGGCTCTCCACGGTGCCGGTGACAATAGTCCAAAAGAGGGTATAGAAAACATTCCGTCTTACCCGAACCGGTTCCTGTAGCAATCAGGGTGGATTGGGGGGAATCACCGCCGAGTCGATCATACGCACGTTCCTGGTGGCGGTATGGAGCAAACTGCATGGGTATATTTGAAAAGTGACCACTGCTTTTCTTTCCCGACCTGAAAGGCAGTTTAAGTGTCACATACGGCCCCTTAAACAATCCATTCTGCTCAGCAATCAGCGATTCCAGCACATCTCCGAAGAATGGCTCAGCAGGCGGGTAGGTGGTGCGCAGAAAATCTTCGATGCCCTGCCGAACCTGTGTGGATATTACAGAAGGTATCATAGCTTCCCTTTAGCCCCCGATTCCATACACCGTACTGAGTCCGTCCAGAGCATCTTTCATCGTAAGCCTGCCCAGCCCAAGGTTCTTGAAATCAATGGTTTCCGATTCGATTTTCTGCATGAACTTTTTGACATCCTGCTGCACCACGAGAGGTACAGAGACCAACGGTTCAATCATCAGAATTGTAAATAAACGAAATACATCGTTGGGATGTTTCCTGATCTTGCGGCTGTCGATCGACTCCCCTTCGGCTTTACGCCGCGACAGATCCAGCCAAGCCTTCATTTTCAGCGGAATCAGATATTCAGCCCCAACAATGTGAATCCCATCCACCTCTTTGTCCCCCTGCCTGATCCAGGAATAATACTCCTCGTCCAACAGAATTGCGGAAAGACTGGAAACATCCTCCGATGCAGGAATGGGGGTCAGCGTGCAGTCGGAGGGAATGGTTAGCATGTCCGGCTTGCGAGAAAAGAGCTCGATCTCTCTTGGATAACCTTCAATGGCAGGATTTCTGAACCGGAAAAACTCTTTGCTTCCATCCGACTTCTCCCGCGACTGATACTGCCCCTCGCGGATAAACTGCCAAAATGCAGCAATAAACTCATCCGTCAGCGCCTCAGCGCAGAGCACGATATCCAGATCCTGTGTAGCGCGGAAGGTCTGGCCGGCCTCCCCCATCGCCAGATCACAAGCCGTTCCACCGATCAACATATACTGACCTGCATAGACTGAGAAATGCTGTTTAAACAGCTCAAGCCCGCCTACCACTGTACCTGCTCCAATAACTCTTCGAGGGCCATTTCTATCCGTTCATCTTTATTCTTTTCGAAAGACAGGTACAGCGAAAGCGGGTCTGCTATCCCGGAACGGTCTAAACGACGGGGATCATACCTCCATATTTGGACGGCTGTCGCCCCAAGTTCAGCATTCGGCAGCTCGTGCATCTCATCCTCATGATTCTTTTTCCACTCGTCCGCTTCCATACACAGTGTTCTGGAGGCTGTTTCCGCCATCATTGTGTAGGATGCCAACGCACTGTCACCTGCCAATATCGGCTCTGATCCGAACACATCAAAATCATAGTATCGCGTTTTGAGGACAGGGCTTCTAAGAAATGGCCTCAATCGATCCCACAGCTGCCTCCCCCGAAGGACACCAATGTTCTCATCATTTTCCAGAATAGACCGTATGTCACGGAATGCCCGGGTCATGGTCATTTTGGTATAGCCAAGCTCTTCTGCCCAGTCCGTCATGGTTAAGGAGTCATCAAAAAGACCCCGGTGTTTATATATGGAATACAACACCAGAACCTGGGCTGCCGGGCTCAGCTTCTTAACTGCGCCGCGTTTAGTCACAAAATAGTCCCTCAGATCCAGAGCCAGCATAGGCAGGTAGAGCTGATTTCCGGGAACAATAAAGGGGATTCTGTTTTTAATCAGGCGAGTCCGGTTATACGAAGTCACCTGCTCCCGGACATAGATTACGTCATCCATCCAAACATTTCTGAGCTGTTCCATATGTTTGCGTACGGTGGCCGGAGAGGTTTCATCCTGCTGGGTATCCACCATCAGCAGGAATTGGCGTTCCTGCATATTGAGTATGAAAAACTCATATGTATCCTTCAGGATAAAGGGAAGCCCCTTTTCCTTTCCCCAATGCCCAGCCACAGCTTTGATTCCCAGCGTCTGGTCAATATATCGCTCAAGCTCCCTTAGCTCCTGCATACCGACTCCTTTGTAACAAACATGCAGCACGGTAACTAACATATGGTTACCGTGCAAGTAATATGTTACACCTCTTATTTACAGCCAATTACGCAAAAATATGTCGCACACCACCGAAATACGTATGGCTCGAACATATTTATCCTACACAGCCATACCTTCAACGATCCTAGCTTCCATTCCCCCGCAATAGATCTTTAATCTCTAACCTTCAAAACCATTTATCAAGTCAAGCCCTGTCTGGAATTGGTATTTCAGCGCAAGCTCTCTAGCATTAATTCGATATCCGTTAGGCAACGTTGCTTCATGACTCAACTCAACCTGAACCGGATTGTTCTTATCCAGCATAGCCGCAAGGACATCCGCACGGCGCAGCTCAATAGCCAGCATAAGGGGCGTATATCCTTTCTTGCCATTCACATGATGCGCTTCATTCGGATTAGCTCCGGACTCAAGGAGCACCCGCACGACCTGACATCTTTCCCCATCACCAATAGAAGTGTGCTGCTGTTTTAAATACTCGGAGAATTCCTTCCCGATTTCCCGATGCCTGGGATTTTCACCCAAATGTTCGAAGCGCTTCTGCACAGAGGCAAGATCAACTCCGGCCATAGCAGGATTATGCCTGCGTATGCTTTCCAGCAGCTCAGGAGATCCTGACTCCAGCGCGTTAAGGAAATCTTCTAACCCGGGTACGTCCTGGAAATTATAAACAGCTTTGAACAAAGGTGAAATTTGATCGATTTCAAAGTGCTGATGGGGATCAGCCCCCATCTCGATGACACGCTTTACAATAGAAGGGTTCCCCGTATTGACTGCACATCCCAATACCGTCAGTTTCAGTTTGTCCGTAGATGTGTTTAAGACGCTCTTATCATGATTGAGCGCACTGATCGCTTCAAAACATGAGGTATTAGTCGGCCCCATTACCATGGGAGAAGCACGGTCAATGGCCATTATAAGAGCACTGTCATTGGAACTGCTCAGAATATTTACATCAGCTCCCATGGAGATGAGCTCCCGCACCTCATCGACCTTACCGAGTGTGGCAAAATACATCAGAGCAGTGATCCGCTTCCCTCCAACATTTTTCAGTTGAGAGGCGGGAGGCCGCCAATCCTTGATT
The DNA here is from genome assembly GCA_937141895.1 of uncultured Verrucomicrobiota bacterium. Classification (GTDB taxonomy): domain Bacteria; phylum Verrucomicrobiota; class Kiritimatiellia; order Kiritimatiellales; family Pontiellaceae; genus Pontiella. The sequence continues at coordinate 1,979 of CAKZQV010000345.1, read as the reverse complement.
TTCAACGACCACTCCTTCGGCCCCAACAGCAAAGTCCCGCACTTCAGTTTGGTTCCGCTCGAGATAGGTTTCACACCGTCGAAAAAGAATTCCGAAGGGAAATAGTGCTGAAACATGTTCGCCCATTGAACCACTTCCCAGTCCTCCACCTCTGGACTGTTGTGTTTCTTTGAAGCCTTGGAGTTTTCAGCAAAAACCGGGTCACTGAACCGTCCAAATAGAATACCGACATTCTTAAGCTCTCGCAGAAAAACCCGATCCTTACATGCCGCAGCGACAACCAACGCCTCATGATAGACCCGGTCGAGATCCTCCATCCCTACGTAAAAGATAAAGTCGAACAGCCGCCTATACTCCTTTCGCGCCTCCTCGATTCGACCGGAACCCACAAACCAGGCAGCCCTCAACCGCGCTGTTCGCCACCACATGGCATTGACGTCCTTCAGCTGCAGGCAGAGAGACTCGGCCTTGATCAGTTGTGCATCGATGTCCTGAGCTACTTTTTGACTTCGCTCTTCACTGAAGAACAATTGCTGACAGATCTCGCCATTCAACCGATACAGCGGCTCAACCTGCCTCATCACACTATGCAGGTTGCCGGAATAGTGTGCCTGCAGCCGTTCTACAGGATCAATCGTCCGTTCTGAGTTGAACAACCGATTCCGGACTACGGAATGAAAACTGTACGGTTCAGTAACCCTGAAAAGCTCTGCCAAACTCCGTGTTCCGCAGAACAGTTCACGAACAAGGAGTGCCTCGTCCTCCTCAATCCCGGCCCCATCAATGAACTCATCCAACAGGGCCAGTAGATTCACATACTTCGGCACATGATCCCCGTTCTTCCAGTTGGCCAGATTATCATCACGGCCCGCATAAGCCTTGTAGCGAGATTCCTCATAATCCTTCCATGCTTTTGGATACATATGCTCTAACCATTCAAACGCAAATGCGACCGGATGATCATGGCTCAGCAACTGCCCCACCTCAATACCCAGTCTCTCCTGCGTCCAGGGCTTAAGGAATTCAATCAAGCGCGGTGCAAGAAAGACCTCCAGCAGCATCGGAATCGTTTGTCCACGATCAAATCCAGCTACACTGGGTTCTTTGATGAAGGCTATATACTCTCTCAGCAGCAGGTCTCCGAAGTCCCGCACCTTTCGATCCAGAATTTCACTTTCAGGGGCATCTCCCCGCTTCCAGGCACTGAATATCTCTTTGTGGTTCGACTTAAACTGTTCAAAGTCACAGTCATTTTTATTGATCATTTCGTCCAGATAGCGGTTAGACGGGGTAGATTCTAAAATCTTACCGGCCTCACGTAGAAGTTCCGGCAGAGTAGGATAAGGTGTTTTCATATAGGAAAATTTCCCTGTTAGTTTTCTGGCTCAGTCATCCCAGTAACCAATCTGATCCAGTTGGTCATAATCATATTCATCTTTAGAAACCTCGTTTCCATTGACGACATAGATTGTGCCCTCACCTGAGCATCGTTGACAGTCACCGCTATAACCATAGCCGTAGTGCAGTTGCACAACTCCAGTCCCTCTGCATACCTGACAATGATTTTCATAACTCATATCGCAACCTCGCCTTCGGAATCTTTGTCGATTCGTTTTAACCGGGTCAGTGATGCGTCTTGGGTTTTCTTCAGATCAAACATGGCCTTATAGATTTCCAAGGCGTCATCTACTTCCGCATTACACCGCTCCTCTATCTGCTCATACCTTTGCTGCTCATACAGTTCCCATACGGATTGACCCGGATCCATTTTCTTGCCAGCGAGGTACTTTTGATAGAGCTCCATCTTTTTCTTGGGATACGCAAAATATCCCTTCTTAAAAGAGAACTGGCAGAAAGTAGCAACGCTCAGATCAACCTGACGGCATCCACTTAGCAGGTCATACAATACGGATTGTTTGTTCTCCGGTTTAGTATGAATTTTTGAGACCAGTGCAGGAATATCGCTATGGGATATTCCG
>CAKZQV010000344.1 GCA_937141895.1 uncultured Verrucomicrobiota bacterium | reverse complement strand
CGTCAGCGAGGTCTATGCGAATCAGCAGCTCGTGTGGCGAAGCAAATTTACCGGTGAGGTCAACGGGGTAACGCCAAAAGGTGAGGACCGGGATTATATCCTGTTTAGTGTCGACCCCGGCGAATGGACATTTTCTGCAAAATAATGAATCACTAAATTTAAACGAATAAGGGTAGATGTGAATTATACAATGAAACGTCTTTTGATTATTTTAACTGGAATGATTGCATCCGGGCTAGCTGCGGTTGCGTCATCAAACGACTCGATGGTGGACTGGCAGGCGCAGTGGATCTGGCAGGCGGAAGATGGGCCAGCTAATTCGTGGGTGGCTTTTCGTAAGGAACTACAGATTGCTCAGGTGCCTGCAACCGTGATCGCAAATATTTCGGCGGACAGCAAATACTGGATGTGGATCAATGGTGAATTGGCGGTTTTTGAGGGCAGTGTGGCGCGCGGTCCGAGTCCTTCCAAACCTTGGAACCGTAAGAAGGAAATGTGGAAAGATCCCGCCGAAACCAAGCCTTCTAACACGTGGTATGAAGAGGTGGATATCACCTCATATCTAAAGCCCGGTGAAAATACGATTGCCGTATTGGCGTGGTATTGGGGACGCGAAACGCATAAGGGTACGCATATCGACAGCGGGAAAGGCGGTTTTATCTTTCAAGCTGACTTTAACGGAAAAAAACTGATTTCGGATAAAAGCTGGAAGGTCAAAGCCAATCCAGCCTATGCGCTGAACAGCGGTGAACCGGATAAAAGTATTGTGCAGTATAACGTCAAATATGACGCCCGCAATGAGATGGGCGACTGGACCTCGCCGGACTTTGCGGATGCCGATTGGAATGCCGCAACGGAGAAAGGAATTCCGCCGGCGGCGCCTTGGTATAACCTAGAAAAAAACTATGTTCCGGCTTTGGTGAATCATGGTTTGACGAATTACGAAAATTATCCGGAATCCAAATTTCCCTTTGTCAGCAAAGGTGAAATCATCACCTGTGACCTGCCATTCAATAAGCAGATCACCCCTTATCTTGAAGTGGAATGCGATGCGGGACTTGAAATCAATATAACAACCGACAATCGGCTGAACAGGATCAGTGCGTTTTACACCACCAAAAAAGGAAAACAATCCTTCGAGGGCCTTTCGTGGATGAACGGTCATAAAATTACCTACGAAATCCCAGCTGGAGTGAAGGTACTCGGCCTGAAGTACCGCTGGATGAGCGTGGGTGATATAAAAGCGGGTTCCTTCGCGTGTAGCGATCCATTTTATGAACGCCTTTGGTGGATGGGACGCAATACGCTGTTTGTCTGCGCCCGCGATAATTTTATGGATTGCCCCGACCGAGAGCGTGCCTGCTGGATCGGCGACGTGGCCGATCAGGCCAGTTATCTGTTTTACTGTATGGATGAACCCGGCCGGCAGTTGCTGAAAAAGGCGATCCGAGTCACCATGGCCTATAGTCATGAAGGGGTTTACGGTGCGCTGGGTCCGCTGCGTTTGCGCGAACTGCCCACACAAAGTCTACAGTTTGTGGATCAATGCATTTGGCAGTATTATCTGAACACGGGCGATGAAGAGACCCTGCGTTATGCCTATCCGTATGTGCGTGATTATCTGAATCTCTGGACCATGGGACCGGATGGATTGCCGGTGCGGGAAAAGCGTTCCCATGATTCGTGGAAGTGGAGCGACTGGGGGGAAAAAGGAACCGTCGACGATAAGGTGATTCTGGATTCGCTCTATTTTATGGCACTCAATAGCGCTAAAAAGATGGCACTCAAACTGGGTGAAGATCAGGATATTTCCTGGTATGACGACCGAATCCAGACGTTGGAAAAAGGATTTAATAAAAAGTATTGGAAGGGGAAATATTACTCCAGTAATCCAAAAAAGTTTCAGGATGACCGCGCGAATGCGCTGGCCATCCTTTCTGGTCTGGCTGATCCAGATAAATATAATTCCATCGTCGAAAACGTTTTGATTCCGAATCTGTACTGTAGTCCGCATTTTGAATGGATGGTGGAAGAGGCCATGTGCCAGGCCGGTGCTTACGAAGCCGCACTCAAGCGCATGAAAGAACGGTATCAGCCGCAAGTCGATCGCGAATGGCTGAGCACTCTGTATGAAATGTTTCCAAATGGTGGCAGCTATAACCACGCGTGGAATGCACCGAATACCATTTTGGCCAAGCATATTGCAGGGATTGCTCCACTCAGGCCCGCTTGGAGCGTCTATCAGATCATGCCGAACCTGGAGCATTTTACCGCGGTGGAACAAGTGATTCCGAGCGTGAAGGGCGATATCACGGTGGATATCAAGCGGACGGATAAACTCTACGGCATGAAGCTTAGTTCTCCGGAGGGCACGACCGCAATCGTCGGAATTCCAAAGGCATCGATTACCCCGAAGGTCATCGAGGTCAACGGTTCCAAGGTTTGGAAAAACGGCGCCTTTACCGGCGGCGTTGAGGGCGTTACGTGGAATGGCGAAGATGAGAAATATTTCAAATTTAACATCGCGCCCGGGGCGTGGACGTTTTCCGCGAAATAATTGATTCTTAGAAGAAAGATCCTGCCGGGGATGTAGTGCATGATCCGTAAAAAATGGTGTGAGATCGCAGCGCTTGTCGCGGTTGGAATCGCTTTATCTGTACTCAGCTCCGTAGCGGCGGAACCCGATTTAAAATCGGCCAGCTGGATTGTTCCGCAAGGTGATGCTTCGGCATCCCCGGCGGTTTCGCATTATCGGTTGCTATTTAATCTCGATGCGGTGCCGGAATCGTATGTGGCTGAGGTTTCCGCCAGCTCTATTTTTCATCTCTATCTCAACGGAGTTCGGGTTGCTTCGGGTCCGGCGTTAGGTGATCCGGCACATTGGTGCTATGAAACCGTTGATCTTGCCGGGCATTTAAAGGCCGGAGAAAATGTTCTGGCGGCGGTCGTCTGGAGTCCGGAAGAAAAATTTGCGCCGGTCAGTTTTATGGGGGAGTCGGCAGGCTTTTATCTGAAGGGGCTGACGGATCCGTCCATCAGCACGGGGAGCGGAACGTGGAAGGCGGTTTCAAATGAGGCCTATCGTCCGTTGCGCAAGCCTCGGTTGTACTCGTTTTACGCGCTGGGTAGTTTTGAGAAGTTTGATGGATCGCAGCATCCGTGGGGCTGGGAACAGCCGACGTTTGATGACCGCGCGTGGGAAACGGCCGTTGCGGCTTCGGTTAACTATAATCTGGTGCCGAGCCGTATTCCATTGCGGGGATATCGGCCGGATCGCTTGCGCCAAATTCGTGACACGAAAGGCATTAAGGTCTCAGATCAGTTTTTGAGCGGAAAAGCTCCGGTTAGGATTCCGCCGAATAAAACCGTTACGATCTTATGCGATCGGGAAGAGTTGGTGAATGCCTATCCCGAACTTCGTTTCAGCGGAGGTAAAGG
>CAKZQV010000343.1 GCA_937141895.1 uncultured Verrucomicrobiota bacterium | reverse complement strand
CAGTATCGCACCAACCTGACCGAAGGCGCGTGGACTGATTATGACGGTGGCGGTGTGAGTCCAGTAACGGTTGCCCCAACCAATAGCTCTTCATTCTTCCGGTTGATTGAGCAGTAACCATGGATGAAGTTTTACCCAATTTATAAACATTCGACCCGAACACGCAGTTTAAGTCGGATTCGAGGAATTCTGTAAGCAGTGGATTTGCACTGCAAGGAGAGACAATGATGAGAAATATATTGCTTATGGTACTGTTCTTGGTTTTCGCTGGCCTTGAGTCTGCTCATGCCGCGCGAAGTGCATTCCGATTGAATAGTGATATGAATCTAATTAATTACTACATCAATAATCCTGATAGCTATCCGGTCTGCAAAAGCGAACTGAGCTTCATGCATTTTGATTCGCCGGTTAATGCCACGAAACGCCGGCTATTTAATACGAATATGGCCTTTGTTGAGATTGGTGCGTATGGGCGTAGTAACGGCGGGTTTAATGCATCCAAGTGCAGTAGCGCCATATCTATCCTTCGGGGGTATGAAAATGCTGGGTTTACAGTATACGGCGTTTTTCTGTATCGCGAAGAGTGGCTTGCGGTGGCGGATGGCGGTGGCCCGTTTGATGTGGATAGGCGTATTCTTTCTCAGACCGATATTGATAATTTTAAAAATGCTTTAGCGGCATCATCGTTGAATTGTAAGAACTCACTGAAAATATTTCAATTGCTAGGCGGAAGAGTGCCGGGGGAATTGGATACCATAAGAAGGGACAATGGCGACAGCTGGGATCGAATGGATGCCTCAACTAGAACGTATTTGGAACAGTTTGATGGCATTGGAACGGAATGCCATACGATTGATATTAATAATGCTCCGGGAAGAAGAACGCTGGAAGCTCAGGCCAAAATGGCGTTGTGGGCGAAAAATCTGGGTAAAGAAAGTCTAATATTTATGGGGGGTGGATCTGCTTCATATATCGATTTTGATACACAGGCAAACACCTTTAATTATCTTTGGGGTGAAATGAACAATATTGGGTTGAGCCCACGGTCTGCTAATTTGATTTATTTGCGTCAAGGGGCGCACCGGGACGAATCTGGTGCTGCTTATGAACGCCATCTGCCGGAGAGCGATGATACGAAGCTGACGTATCAGGTTAAGTGGATGATCGAGAATGTTCGTGATAACGGTTCTGGGGGAGTAGAAGATCCGACTTCCGGCCTCGTGGCGCACTGGCCGCTGGATGAAGGTGCCGGTACGACCACGACCAATATGGCCGATTCGTCTTATACAGCAGAACTGCTCAACGGCGCAACGTGGGGCAGTGACGCGGAGCGCGGAACGTATGCGGTATTTGATGGGACGGATGATCGCATTGCCACCACCTTTACCTATGCGCTTGCGGATACCAACGATTTCACCTGGGCCTGGTGGGCGAAAATGGAGCCGACATCTCATTCCGGCTCGATCATGGTGGGTAACCGCTATGGAAGCACCGGATCAGAAACCTATGAATTTATCAAAATGATGCCGTCTAAAGGGG
>CAKZQV010000342.1 GCA_937141895.1 uncultured Verrucomicrobiota bacterium | reverse complement strand
GTGCACGTATAGAGCCGTAGATGATGGTGATTGCTGCTGCGGCGGCCAGCCAGGGTCTGACTCCGAGTTCCGTACAGACGTCTGGACCATAGACATCATAGACCGTTCGCATGATCCCGAACGCACCCGCTTTGACGACCGCAACGGCGTGCAGCAGCGCACTCACCGGCGCGGGTGCGACCATCGCGACGGGAAGCCATCCATGAAAAGGCACAAGGGCCGCCTTCACGCCGAATCCGACGATGAGCATGGTGAAGATGATCGTCAATTCGGTCTGATGGCTGGAGACAAAAGGAATCAGCATGCCGCCTGTAACAAAGTTGGCCGCGCCGACAATGGTTTTCAACCAGACAATCGCAACAAGGAGCAGTGCCCCTCCACCCAGCGTATACAGCAGATAGATGCGTCCGGCCTTGATCGCATCAGGCCCTCCGCGATGCGTGACCAAGGGATAGGTCGTGATGGTCAGCAATTCGTAGAAAATGAGGAAAGTAAAGAGATTGCCGGCCAGTGCAATGCCCGTTGTTGCACTGACGCATAGGCTGAAGAAACCGAAAAACCGGCTCCGGTCGTGCCCATGAGAAACATCCATGTATCCGATCGCATAGATCGTGGTAATCAGCCAAAGCAAGGCAGACAGGCTCACAAACAGGAGCGATAATGCGTCGGCATGCAGGACGATCTCGAAACCGAAGAACAGGGGCTGCGTGAATCGGTAGACCTCTCCCCGAGAAACGCCGATTAAGAGAAATACCACCAGCAGCACCTTCAGCGAGGCCGTGGTCAGATTGACAAACGTACGCAGACCACGATTATCTTCGTCGATAAAAAAGATGAAGAGCGCTGCAATTAGCGAGGTGGCCGGAATCAGTAGTGGAAGCCATTCGTTCATGGGAGCAGCACCTCCGGTGCAAATGATACGAGCGAAACCGGCGAGTCGACGCCCAGAATTCCGAGGAGCACAGGGGTGAAGAAACCAAGTGATACGGCCGTAACAGCGAGCACCAGCACCGAGTAGGTCATTACGGCCGGCGATTTTAAATTCGGAGCGTTCTCATCCGGTGTGGTCATGAACTGCTCCAACACACGAAAGATGTAGCAAAAGGCCAGTAGACCGCCGCAGACCATGACGACTCCGTATCCCCATTGTCCCGTTACAAATGCCGCCTTCAGCAGCATCCATTTTCCAACGAATCCACCGGACGGCGGCAGCCCCATCAGGTTCACGCCGGCTAACGCGAAAGCAAAGGTCACCATTGGCAGTTGCCGTCCTGCGCCGCGAAGCTCCGATATGCGATCGTGCCCGTAGACTTTAATAAAGATTCCCGCGGCAAGAAACGCGCAGGATTTGGCTATCGCGTGCGACACCGCGAAGAGGATACTGCCTGACCACGCAATGCCTGAACCTTCAATTGCCTTATTATATAGTGGAAAAACGAGGAACAGATATCCGATCTGGCTTACGGTCGAATAAGCGACGAGCATCTTGAGACGCTCCTGCCGGATCGCCTGCCATCCCCCCCAGAGGATTGCACCACAACCGAGGAGTCCGATCAGCTGGCCCAGCTTCGCTAATTCAAGCGCCGGAAATGCGTAGAACCACAACCGCGCAACCATGTAGAACGAGGCTGTCACGACGAGGCCCGACAAGGCAGCACTCACGGGCGCAGGGGCGCTCGAGTGTGCGGGCGGAAGCCAGAAATGCATCGGGAACAATGCGGCCTTAATGATCAGTCCTCCGATCATGAAAGCGATGGCCGCGTAGACCGTAAGGTCAGGTGTAATGGTATTGCCCAGCATCATAAGGTCGAGAACTCCAAAACGCATATAAAGGAGGCCGACCCCGAACAGGTAGGACATGGAGCCCAGAAGCGCCAGCAACAGGTAGCGCAGGCTTGCCTTGATCGCATCGCGCGTTCCTGCAAGGGCGATCAAGGGAATCGCACCAAGGCTGACCAACTCAAGCGTTACGTACAAATTAAAGATATCACCGGAAATAAAGAGGCCGTTCAGACCGCCCCAAAACAGAAACCAGA
>CAKZQV010000341.1 GCA_937141895.1 uncultured Verrucomicrobiota bacterium | reverse complement strand
GCGAGACTTCGGTTGGCCGGATTTTGGTCCATCCGTAAAATGTACGTATTCAAACCCTCCGGTGCACTGATATAATTGCTTATACACGTGGGGGACTAAAGGCGCTTATTCCTCGCAGAGCCGCAGGGGGCGCAGAGAAATAACGACTAAGTAATTTGATCCCTCGCAGAGCCGCAGAGGGCGCAGAGATTTTACGTTAAAATTTCCAACCCTCGAAAGGTTGACGGCAGCCACTTAAATCCGAGGACCGACCCTTCCGCCGACCCTTCCGCCGACTCTTCCGCGACGGGTATCGGCTTCCGGTCAATCGGGTCATTATCCGTACTGCGGCAATGAAATCGGAAACACAGAGCGACCGTGCGCATATAAGCCGACTAAAATGAAGAGTTAATCAGCCCCCTAACACAGAACCATCGTTAGCCAGCGGATTCAGGGTTATTTGTATTTGACCGGAATCTTTTAATGGGTGTCACTTTTTTCCTATATTTCCCATCCGATCATGAAGCTGATCCACCCATCCCCCCTCGTGCTCCCAAGAGGCTATCACCTATTCTGTCCTGACCGTATAGGAAACCGATATTGAAGGTTAAGCAAGGCAGGTCGGTCCTCGTTCCTGTTTTCCTGTCATTAAGAGTGCGTGTTGGGCAGCAATCTGTTTAATTGCCCGAGGTGAACTATTTCCCTGCGGTCATTATTTTTACAGAGAAAAAATATATGCAGCTGCGCTTTCGGGATACCAGCTTTGCGCTCCACCGTTTGCTGTGGAGCTTTATTATACAACACATATTTGGGAGGGCACGATGGCTTCAGTAACCGCTCGACATATTTTAGTGGCAACCGAGAAGAAGTGCCTGGATGTGAAAAAGAAGCTCGATAAGGGCGTACCTTTTGCAAAAATGGCGAAGGCGCATTCGACCTGCCCATCGGGTAAAAAAGGCGGAGCCCTTGGTAAATTTAAGCCGGGCCAGATGGTAAAGGAATTCGATCAGGTGGTGTTCAGCGCGCCGATTGGCGTCGTTCAGGGGCCAGTTAAAACCGAGTTCGGCTACCATCTCGTGGAAGTCACGAAGCGCGTGGACTAAGCTTAAACACGAAAAAGTCCGGGATCTTTTAATCACCAAGGGCACCAAGCGGTTTCCCCGGATGTTTTTAGTGCTCTTCGTGATAAATATCCAGAGATTGGAGAAATTTAGTGGAAAAACCTCTGCGCTCTCTACGTCTCCGCGAGGAATAACCACGAAAGAGCGGCTCCGTTTTCGATGTAAGGCTCCGGTGTAGGCTCGCCCGGCGGTCGAGCCCTACCCTTTCCAAGGGGTGGAACTATTGAACGAATAACCTCCACGATCTCGGCATCTCTGCGAGGAATACTATAGTTTTTTCTTAGGTTTCCAGTCTTTGGAAGGGTGGGTGCGGGTCCAAGAATTTACCCCTTCGGGCTTGGTTCGGCTGAGGGGCCTGCGGTATGTTTGCGCGTTTCGATTGACGAGAGAGAGTCTAATGAGTGCAGAAAACAAAGTCTTTATCTATGACACGACGCTGCGGGATGGTTCGCAGGCGGAGGGCGTTACGTTCTCGCCGGTTGCGCGGATCCATGTGGCTAAAATGCTGGATTCCTTTGGGGTGGACTATATTGAGGGTGGCTATGCGGCCTCGAACCCGAAAGATATGGCGTTTTTCCGAGATATTAAAAAAGAAAACCTCCAGCACGCTAAAATCGCCGCTTTCGGCAGCACCCGCCGTGCAAATGTGAAGGTTGAAGAGGATAAAGGGACTTTGGCTCTCCTGGAAGCGGACACAGAAGTCTGCACGATTTTTGGTAAAAGCTGGCTGTTGCACGTGCTTGAAGTCTTGAAAACCACGCCGGAAGAAAATCTGGCGATGATTGAGGATACGTGTCGTTTTCTGAAAGAAAACGGCAAGGAAGTGATCTACGACGCCGAGCACTTTTTCGACGGCTATAAAGATAATGCGGAATATGCTCTCCAATCATTGGAAGCTGCAGTCAAGGGCGGGGCGGACTGTCTGGTGCTGTGCGATACCAACGGCGGCATGCTGCCGAATGAAGTTTTTGATGTAACCACGCTGGTGCGCGATAAATTTGGCGTTTCTGTAGGTATTCATACGCATAATGATTCAGAAACTGCTGTGGCCAATGCGATGGAATCGGTCCGTGCCGGCGCGGTTCAGGTGCAGGGCGTCATCAATGGTTTTGGCGAGCGTTGCGGAAACTGCAATCTGGTCTCTATGGTGGCCAACATCAATTTGAAGACCGATAAAACGTGCCTGGCTGATCCAGACCAACTGAAAAACCTGAAGTCGGTTTCGCAGTTTGTAAATGAGCAGGCCAATCTGCGGGATAATCAGCGCGCGGCCTTTGTCGGAGCGAGTGCTTTTGCCCATAAAGCGGGTATGCATGTGGACGGCGTTCGGAAGGTTTCGCACAGTTTTGAGCATGTTGCGCCTGAGCGGGTCGGCAATGATCGTCGCATTCTGATTTCGGAGCTGTCCGGCGCGAGCAACGTGATGGATAAGCTGATCGAGATGGGCCTGGACAATATTGATCGAAAATCGCCGGAAGTGCGCGATATTCTGGAGACCATGGAAAAGCAGGAACGCAGCGGCTATGTCTATGAAGCGGCGGATGCGTCGTTCAAAATGCTGATCAAGAAGGTGCTGAAAGAACATAAGAGTTTCTTCGAGCTGGAAGGCTATCGTGTGATCGTTGAGAAGCACGGTAAGAACGAGCCGTGCACCTCTGAGGCAACCCTAAAACTGAACGTGAATGGCGAAACGGCCTTCACCGTCGGCGAAGGGGATGGGCCGGTGGATGCGCTCAATATGGCGTTGCGTCTTGCATTGCGCGAATTTTACCCCAGCATCAAGGATGTGCATCTGGCGGACTACCGCGTGAGTATCCTCGATCCCGAGGAAGCGACTGCGGCGAAGACCCGTGTGGTGATCGAGTCGTCGGATGGCGAAAATACATGGGGCACAGTCGGTGTCTCTGAAAACATCATCGAAGCGTCCTGGGAGGCGCTCGTGGATGGTGTGGAATATAAGCTCTTCCTGAATGAGGAAGAGCATTAATTTGTAGATAATAATGAACCACTAAGACACAAAGGACGCGAAGTTCGGTTTAGTAAAAAATGCATCTTCGTGTACTTCGTGTCTTCGTGGTTTAAACTTGATTTAACCTCTGCGAGGAAAAGTTGGAGCAGTTATGAGTTTAGCACAAAAATACGACCCGAAGATTGTTGAAGAGAAGTGGTATAAACAGTGGATGGAAGACAAGCGTTTCGCGGGGAATAGCGAAGACGGGGGCGATCCATTTTGTATTGTAATTCCACCGCCGAATGTGACCGGTATTCTTCATATGGGCCATGCCCTGAATAATAACATTCAGGATGTGCTGACCCGCGTTGCCCGCATGAAGGGCAAAAATACCGTTTGGGTTCCGGGTACGGACCACGCCGGAATTGCCACGCAGAACGTGGTGGAACGCGCACTAAAAAAAGAAGGCAAAACCCGCGATGATTTGGGCCGTGAACAATTCCTGGAACGCGTCTGGGCGTGGAAGGATGAATATGGGTCCACGATTTCCAAT
>CAKZQV010000340.1 GCA_937141895.1 uncultured Verrucomicrobiota bacterium | reverse complement strand
TTTAGCAAAAGCGGTAACCACAGCGGCGCGCTGACCAAAACAACGACGCAGCCCACGAGCCACATTATACTCGCCCCCGCCTTCCCAGGCCTTGAAAGAACGTGCGGTACGGATCCGGCCCTCACCAGGATCAAGGCGAAGCATAACTTCGCCCAGTGAAAGAATATCGTATTGGCATTCAGCTGCCGGTCTCAGTTCGATTTTGCTCATAGTCTCTCTCCACGTTTAAATTGAGAAAAACACCTTACTCATCCCGCAAAAAAGGTAAATACGCATTTTGCGCATAATTACGGCCATATTACGCTAACAAATAAGTTCACGATCGTGAACAAATCTGTTATTCCGCAAAGCGGAACTTTTTCCGGTAGCCGGAAGGGGTTAGGCCTATTTCCTTTCGAAACGCCTGATTAAACCGTTCCCGCGTTACATAGCCACAGGATTGAGCCAGCTCTTCCACTAGCATATCGGTATCTTTTAACAGGCGGCAGGCCCGGGCGACACGCTCCCGGCGAATCGAATCATGAACCGAAACGGACAGCAAATGCCGAAATTTGTTTTCCAGCGTGCGTCGTGCCACGTGCGCGGCTTTTGCAACATCATCCACCAGAATGGGCCGGTGGGCATTCTCCCGAATAAACCGCAATGCATCGCCAACCCCCCGATCGCCGACCGCAATCAGATCGGTGGAATGACGTTCCACAATCTGATCCGGTAGAATCTTAATCGGTTCCTTCGGCCATTCCCCACCCTGCATCAGCTCATCCAGCATTTTGGCCGCCTGCCAGCCGACCCGCTCCGCCCCGAGCTCAATACTCGACATTTGCGGATGCAGCATCTCGCAGGCAAAACGATCGTTATTCACCCCGAGAACAGAAACTTCTTCGGGTACGCGAAGTCCATGATCCAAACAGGATTCAATGACCTTACGTCCAACTGGGTCCTCCGTGGCCAGCACGCCGATCGGTCCTTCACCTTCCAAATATTGGAACTCTTCGCCGATGTGCAGAATGGCCTGGCGGGATTTCAGTTCCAGACATTGGAACCCGTGCTCCGCCAGCGTGCCCAGGTAGCCCTCATACTTCAGGGTCGCATCGCCGAACACTTTACGCCCGGTAATTGCAAAACGCCGGATGCCTTTATGGATAAAATAATCCGCCGCCATTGTTCCGATCGCATGGTTATCAATGACTACCGAGGCGGCCGGCAGTTTCTCAAAACGCCCAAAAATATTAACCGCAGGAATTCCGCATTTCCAAAGATTGGAAACCGCCGGCAGATCCAGCATGCCGATCACGCCGCCCCCCTTCCAATCCTTGAGCTCGGCTGCCGTAACCTCCGGCGCTCCGCGCGGCGCATAAAAACGCCAGCTTCCATTGCGGAAGCCGTAGCGCGCCACCCCCTCCGCCACGCGGCGGACAAACGGATTGGCATAGTCCATGGCCAAAGCTATTTCGATTGAAGGATTCATATCATTTCCTGCCCCAAACGTTATCGTTTCCCCAAGAAGTACAGAATCATAATCACCTGCCGTTTTTGATCGCGCCGTACAGCAGTTATTTCCTAAAAGTCATGAACTGGCCAGAAGGGCCGATGCCGAGACCAAGGAATTGAAACCTAAAAACTCTGACTGAGCGTACGTTATGAGAACAGAGAACAACACAGAAAAGGCCTTGCGTGTAGTAGGTGTGCAACCCTCCATTCCCCTGACTATAGTTGCCGGGGTGATCCTTTCGCTGATCCTACTTTTTTTACCCTTCTTTTTTCCACCCTCTGGACAAACCGGTCCGAATCCGCTGGCCGGCATTGGACGATTTCATCTGCTGATTCTGCATTTTCCCGCCGCGCTATTTCCCCTGATTCTCCTGTTCGAAATTTTCAAACGTTTACGACCCGTCGTACTTCCAATCATTGGAACAGCCGTACTGAGCGCTTTCGCGGCGAGCGTGCTCGGTGTACTGCTTGCCGCCAACGATGGATTCTCCGGCGAGCTGGTGGTGAAGCATATGTGGAGCTGTATCAGCGCCACTATCCTCTCCATTTTCCTGTTTATTCTCAAAATGCTCCAACAACGAACGGACAACAGCGCATTGAGCGGCGCCTATTTTATCCTCCTATTTTCCACCCTCGGCCTACTGGCGTTCGGCAGTCACCAGGGCGCATCCCTTGTTCACGGAGAAGGCTTCCTGACCGAAAAGTTTTCGCTGACCAAAGAGTCCGCTGATCCGATTACCGAAAATTCGTTGGTTTACGACAAACTGATTCAGCCGATTCTTCGCGATCACTGCTACCATTGTCATAGTGTAGCCAAAGCGAAGGGCGGCTATCGGATGGATGACTTTTCGCTGTTGCTCGAAGGCGGCGACGGCGGGATGCCGGGCATTGAGCCGGGAAATCTTGAAGACAGCGAAGTCTATTACCGCATTACCCTCGCGCCCGATAAGAAGGCCTTTATGCCCCCTGCCGGACACCTCCCGTTGACGGATCATCAGATTGCCCTTATCCGATGGTGGATCGAATCCGGAGCCTCCATGGAGGCATCGATTTCCACGTTGCTCGAATCCCATCCTGCGACCGAGGTCCAAGCCCTGTTCGATCCGGACCGCCCTTCAAACTAGTATCGTGAACCTTGACCGGATGTGATTTCGACAAAAGAAAGCGAAGCGAGAAGTAATTGAGGGTAGAGCTCGACCGCCGGGCGAGCTTATTGCTCCGGGGAGAAGGGACAAAACCCACTCAATGTGCTTAGGCGCGCTCGGCGGCCACGCCCTATACCTAAACATAAATCGAGTAGGACAAAGCTGAGAGATCAGACTCAGCTTTGCGCCTCTCCCAGAACCGTACGTACGGACCTCGTATACGGCTCCTGTTTATTGTTATCGCTCAGATGAGCGTAAGCTGTCCTGTTTCTAATTGCGGTGGATGATAGAGCCCTATCTCTTTGAACCATGCATTGGGCATGGCCATATGAGCTTGCTGGCAGGCTGCGTTTTTCCATGAGGCCATTTTAATCTGCTTGAACTCTCCCTTGTAACCGAGTTGCCTCAATTTCCGGTGGAGCTTCGCGGGCGTCTTCCATAGCTTCATTTGGAGCGCGCGCAACCTTCGGCGCAACCAACTCATCACGTTCCGGAGCACGGTTTTACAGTTCGCGAGCTTAAAGTAGTTCACGAAACCGCGCAGGATCGGATTGATATCCCGAATCACTTTTTCCAGATTAACCGGCGTGTTCCTTCGCGTGGCAAGTTTTAGCTTTGCCTTGAGTCCATCCACCTTGCTTTCCTTTATCAGGGTATAGCTTTGGTAGATTACAAAACTCAGGAAGGCAACGCCCTCATCAAGGTTTGCAAGATGTGTTTTACGCTGGTTAACGGTCAGCTTCAGCTCTTTTTCAAGAACCTC
>CAKZQV010000339.1 GCA_937141895.1 uncultured Verrucomicrobiota bacterium | reverse complement strand
TAAATAACGCCAAGATACATCACCGCCGTAACCACTTGAAAAAACGGAGAACCGGACATGGCAGCCGTCCGGCAGATCGGCACCGCGATAAGGCATAAAAATCCGCCCAACGCGCGCGGAGCCAACAGCTCTTTCATATAGACCACACTCACCACAAAGACGGCTACCGCAATAAATGGGATATAGGGTTTGATCACATCAACCACCCCCATATTCATCGCGCCGGCTTCACGAGCCCCCAGAAAGCAACAGAGCGCGGTCAGTACCCAAGCCGGAATCGTGCTGCGCGGAAAAAGTTCCGCAAAACGCTTAATCAGATCCGGTCGGAACATCCCCGTCAAACCACCGGCGGTTCCTAAAACACCCAGTACAATTGCAATAGCCTGTAAACTCATAATCTCGTCCCGTTTCCAATGGTTGGAAAATTCCAGACATTGGAACCGCGAATAGTGCGCATTGATCCCCTTTTGATCAAGGAACTTAAAAAAGAAAAGGATCCCGAATCCGGGATCCCGAAAATGGTAGAAGCGCAGGGGTTCGAACCCTGGACCCGCTGATTAAGAGTCAGCTGCTCTACCAACTGAGCTACGCTTCCAACAAGCCGAAAAACATACGGCTCACTCGCTGACCGATCAATCTAAAAATTGGAGTTTCGTCCGGCAGGAAGTGTACTTTTTATTCCGACCATTATGCAGCACAGGTTCCGAGATCACCATCGTGCGGAGATTGATCATCCTTGTAATGCGTCACGTAGTGCACCACGGCGGCCAGTGCCTCCTCAGCATCTTTACCGACTGCAGATACTTTGAGTTCATCCCCACAGAATGCGCCCAGCATTAACATTTCTACTACGCTATGACCCTGTGCGGACAGATCGCCTTTATGGAAAGCCACGCTGGCATCAAATTGATGTGTGAGCTTAGAGATCTCAGCCACTGGACGCATGTGCAATCCGAAGCGATTCTTAATCTTTACCATTTGGGTCTTTGCATCCATAGCTTGCTCCTTTTCAACACGCCCACCAATCACCTTCAGAGAAGGCATGATATAATAAGGCTCTATGGATTAAATTCAATAATAATATATTAATATTTAAAAGATTAATATACTGATTAACCATGCATAAGGAAACGAGTTATAAACGAATAAAATGAATTTATCTAATTCCCACCTGCATGCTTTATTCTATAATTGAAACACATTCATATTTTATAAACATATCGTATGTTGATATTTAACTTAATGAATACATTTTAAAAGTACCCTCCCCTACTCTCCATCGCTAAAAATGAACATAAATCATACACAAGTGCTTACATGTGAAAAGATGCTGCATTTTCGAATGCTGATAATAAACAATCTATTCATTTCAGGGATCATACTGATCTAAAAAAGTCCAAGACCTCAAATAATGATGATGGACTAAAAATAACGATGAAGCCTGGGTCAAAACGCCGTCATATTTTTGTATTCAATTTTTAGATTCGCAGGATAAGAGCCCACTTGGGGAGGTATGGAGTAGTTAAAATTTATTGACCGACCAGTTGGATGTTTTTTTTGGATCTGAAAAAGATGCGGTAAATGATGTTCATGAAATGTACAACATGGTGAATATATTACTTATAATTTTATTAATATCTTTTTCAAATACCAAATCATAGGGTTGATCCTTATCCCCATTGAGTTGAAATATTTAAGCAGGACCTACATCTCTGATATAAGCGTAAGGAAGCTTAATGGAACATGAATAAAGAGGTATAAGAGGTATAAGAGGTATAAGAGGTATAAGAGGTATAAGAGGTATATTTTAAAATTATATTAGTGCACAAATATATAAATGTTAACTATTTATATATTCTATTTAATTTAACCCGCGCGCTTTATCCACATCCCAAGTATTGAAATATCGGATGGATTTACACCCGATATTCGCGATGCCTGACCTAGATTTTCCGGTTTTATTTTTTTCAATTTTTCACGAGCTTCATAGCGAAGACTCTGGACTTCATCGTAATCAAAATTAGGAGGAAGCGTTTGATTTTCTTGACGACGGGCCACTTCAATACGCTCTTTTTCACGTTTAATATACCCTGCATATTTAACTTCAATTTCAATCTGCTTTATCACCTCTTCCGATAAATTTTGATTATCCTGTGGAAGACTACCGTATACATTTTCCGGTTGACGCAAAAGTTGGGCCAGCGATTTTCCATCATAGAAAACTTTTTCCAAACGCTGGATCTCTGACTGAATTTCATTCCAATGATTGGAAATATCATCCATTTCATTAGAATCGACGATATTCAACTGTTTAGCCTTCTCCTGAAGGCGAAAATAAACATTATCCTGTCGAAGCGTCAGGCGATGCTCCGAACGAGAGGTAAACATTCGATACGGTTCATCCGTCCCTTTGGTCACCAAATCATCAATTAACACCCCGATATAGCTCTCATTTCGGCTCAATGTAAAAGAATTCTGCCCTAGAGCCTTCAATGCTGCGTTAGCTCCAGCCACGAATCCCTGTCCTGCTGCTTCTTCATATCCCGTCGTTCCGTTCAATTGTCCGGCAAAAAAAAGGTTTTCGACCCGTTTTGTTTCCAATGTATGAAAAAGTTGGGTTGGATCCGCATAGTCGTACTCAATGGCATAGCCTGGACGGAGTATTTCAGCATTCTCGAGACCCACAATAGAATGAATCATTTGTTCCTGCACATCCTCCGGCAGGCTGTTTGATGTTCCATTTGGATAAAGGCGAATATTATTTCGTCCCTCTGGCTCCACAAAGACATGATGAGAGTCCCGTCCAGAGAACTTCACAATCTTATCTTCTATAGAGGGACAGTACCGAACCCCTGTTCCCTCCACCATTCCGCCATACATCGCGCTCTTTTTTAGGTTATCCGATATAATTTGATGTGTATTCTCGTTGGTATGAGTCAACCAGCAAGGAACCTGGTCGGATCCTGGCATCCAAGGGTGCAATCCTTGATGTTCCACGTGGAACAAACGATTCATCTCTTCAGGCCTTAAATCCTCATGTTCCACATGGAACATTTTCCATTCCTTTCGCGCCATACTAGAGAAAAAGGGTGGGGGTTCATCACCAGGTTGAATATCCATCTTCGTATAATCGACCGAATCGCGATGTATACGGGGTGGGGTGCCGGTTTTTAGACGTCCCAACTCAAAACCAAAGCGATCAAAAGAAGCGGAGAGCTCTTCGGCCGATTCTTCGCCTATGCGCCCTTCTTTTATACTCTTCATACCAATCAAAACGCGCCCACGCAGAAATGTCCCTGTACAAATAACTACAGCGTCAGCATCCACATCACCACTTCCTCGCGTGGTAACGCCGCATATTTTTCCACCTTTGGTTCGAATTTCTGTAACGATGTCATCATAAATATCAAGGTTTTCCTGCATACCCAAAACAGCCTGAATCCGGACTGGAAAGAGGTCTTTATCGCACTGTACCCGATTTGACTGCACGGCCGGTCCTTTGCGCGTATTTAACATTCGGTACTGAATTCCAGTATAGTCTGTGTTCCGTCCCAATTCACCGCCCAAGGCATCCAACTCAGAAACGAGGTGTGATTTTGCAATTCCACCAACGGCTGGATTACATGGTAGTCTTCCTATAAGTGATTTATTCAGCGTAATTAATAGGGTTTTTACTCCCATACGAGCGGACGCCAGTGCAGCTTCATAACCCGCATGACCACCACCAACAACAATAACCTTATACAAAGTCTTACTCATAAATACACCTATTCATTTTTGATCGGGCGGGATACTCTCACCAGATAAGCAATTTGTCTACAGGCAGTTGCGAAAAATAGAAGCACCTTGTATTGCGGTTCAGATTGAAAGGGAAGAAATAGTGTAAATTTCTATCCCTAATTTCGAACAAAGAATATTAAACAATGTTTGCACATCCTGCATATACGATTAGCATTACTAACAGCAAAGGGAGTATAGAATGAAAATTCTCATTTCGGGATCACATGGACTTATCGGATCCCAACTAGTTAAAGAATTACAGTCATCAGGTTATGAAATAGGCAGACTCGGACGAGACTTTTCTAAACCGATTGATTTTAATAGCGTAGAAGCCGTTATTCATTTGGCCGGCGAAAATATTGCAGAAGGTCGATGGAATGATCAAAAAAAGAGCGCTATACGTGACAGTCGGGTGAATGGAACAGCCGAACTGAGTCAGCAGATCGCGACAGCTGAAAATAAACCCAAAGTATTTATATCCGGATCTGCCATAGGATTTTACGGTGATCGAGGTAATGAATCACTGACTGAAATTAGTCAACCAGGCACCGGATTTCTTCCAGAAGTCTGTGCTGAATGGGAATCTCAGACCCAACCCGCTGATAATGCTGGCGTTCGAACGGTTCATTTAAGAACCGGCATTGTTCTCTCATCCGAAGGTGGCGCGCTGAAAAAAATGTTGCCGCCATTTAAAATGGGTGGGGGCGGGATTCTGGGGAGCGGAAAACAGATAATGAGCTGGATCTCGATTCAGGATATGGTCGGAGCGATTCTTCACATTCTGGAACATGCAGAAATTTCAGGTGCAGTAAATATGGTTTCACCCAACCCGCATACGAATAAAGAGTTTACCAAAACACTGGGTAGCGTACTTAAACGCCCAACCATCATGCCTTTACCTGCATTTGCTGCACGGATCCTTTTTGGTGAAATGGCCGATGCATTATTACTTTCCAGTACACGTGTTCTGCCCAATGTGTTATTAGAAACAAAATATCCATTTAAACATCCGGATTTGGAATCCGCATTAAAGGCTGTATTAAAATGAAGAGAAGTGACGAACTTGAACGAATCCACCAACAAATGGCGGATCGCGAAAAAGGCTATCGTGCAAAAGCCCTCAAAATGTATCCCCATGTCTGTGCCAGCTGCAGCCGCGAATTTGAGGGGGCCAAACTCAAAGAATTAACGGTTCATCATAAAGATCATAATCACGACAATAACCCACCAGATGGAAGCAACTGGGAACTGCTTTGTGTCTACTGCCACGATCACGAGCATGAAAAGCAAAAGATGAGGGGCTTTAATACGACTGCAGACGATACTTTTGAATCAAAAGGTTTTTCTGCGTTTGACGGGTTGGATTCATTGTTCGGGGAGAATAATAAATAATGAGGTATAAGTAATTCGTAAGTTCATGCGTAGTACATTATTGATCCACCGACTACATATTGAGACCCCTGTGCGATTAAAAAAATGGCCACAAAAGAGCGCAAAAAATACGAAAAATCAGCAGGATAGGTCTTTGCTTTTCTTGCACCTTTTGGCGGCTATTCTCACCATATTTAACCGCCGGATCTATAGAAGAATATAGTTTACGTTATTCGTTACGTATTTCGATATATGAAAACGAAATGTACCATCTGCCCAAAGGGTTGCGAACTGGTCCCAGGCGAAATCGGGGACTGCCGGGTTCGACAGAATATCGATGGAAAAATTGGATGTATAACCTACGGCCGGCCCTGCGCCATACAAATCGATCCTATAGAGAAAAAGCCGCTCTACCATTTTTTTCCCGGTACTCAAATTCTCTCCATCGGTACTGCCGGCTGCAACCTGCATTGTAAACAATGCCAGAATGCCTCCATTTCACAGTCGGCCTTCACTACTGCAGAAACGATTTCGCCACGCGAAATCGCCGAAATGGCGAAACTGAACAACCTTCGATCTATTGCTTATACCTACACGGAACCGCTTGTTTCCTATGAATTTACGAAAGACTGCTGCGAAGAAGCTGCTCATTTTGGAATTAAAAATATCCTGGTGACGGCTGCATTCATCAACCCGAATCCTTTACGTGAAATATGCCGGTTTGTTGATGCCGCGAATGTGGATTTAAAATCTTTTTCCGACGACTTTTACCGGAAGATCTGTGACGCACGACTCAAACCTGTTCTCCAGTCATTGGAAATCATGAAAGCATCCGGCGTTTTTCTGGAAATTACAAACTTACTCATTCCTACCCTCAACGATTCGGAAGATGAAACAAAAATGCTGTGCGATTGGGTGGTAGAAAAACTAGGAAAATCA
>CAKZQV010000338.1 GCA_937141895.1 uncultured Verrucomicrobiota bacterium | reverse complement strand
CAGGAACAACGGCCTTGGAGGTGTTGTCATTATAGTATGCCGTACAGGTGTAACCCGCCGTACCGCCATCAGCCACTAAGGCTGGCCCTGAAATTTCGATGCGCTCGAGAACCGGCGCAACATATTTAATCAACACGCTATGCGAAGCAGCGAAGACACCATCCAAACTTGCGGAAACCGTTACCCCGACATCGGCAGAAACATCTTTTGCAGTCAGGAGACCGTTCGCATTAATCTCAGCATAAGCTGCCGGCGAAACACTCCACTCCGGTTGCACAAGTGGTGCTGATCCATCAGAATACTCAGCAACACAACTCAACTGAATGGATGTGTTTTCATTCAATGAAACAGCCCCGGAGATGGTCAGGGCTTCCAGTAGCGGAACATCAACGATGGAGACCGTAAAACTATCCGTTTCCCCGTTGAAATTCGCAATAACATTGATTTCTTCGTCTGAATCAACATTTCCTGCAGTCAATTGACCCGCCGCATTGATTGCTGCTGATTCAGCAGAAAGCGTCCAGGTGGGGACAACAGAAACAACAGTTCCATCTGAGTAACTGGCGTTGCAGCTATATTGAGCGACCGCACCCTCGTCCACACTTGAGGGACCTTCAATGGAAATTCCTGTGAGTGACGGGGCAACCGACTGAATCACAACATCTAATGTTTGTATGTAACCGCCAACGGAGGCAGAAACAACGATGTTCTGATCAGCCGAAATATTCCCAACACTCATCAAACCAGCGCCATCAATGGAAGCATCAACCGCAGAGACTTCCCAAGCCGCATCAATTTCG
Organism: uncultured Verrucomicrobiota bacterium; assembly: GCA_937141895.1. Lineage (GTDB taxonomy): Bacteria > Verrucomicrobiota > Kiritimatiellia > Kiritimatiellales > Pontiellaceae > Pontiella. The sequence continues at coordinate 1,968 of CAKZQV010000338.1, read as the reverse complement.
ACCATACTTAAATCTGAATATTTGCCTGTGCACGTATACTGAGCTGTAGTGAGTTCATCAACAAGAGTGGGCCCTGAAAGAGTGATGCCCGTAAGAACCGGATCAGGTGTCCCACCCGGCGGGGGGGGACCAACGGCCATAGAGGGGGCCGCATAAACACTCGCCAGCACAGTGGCGAATAGAATCGATATTCCTTTGCTGATTTTCTTAAACTGCATCGACTTCTTCCTATTAAATTCTCTGTCCACTTGCCTCCCCCCCCAGGGAGCTGGCAGATACCGGTCGCCGGTTTTCGTACCATTGGGTCATAGAATTAGCACTACACGTGCCAGATAGGGTGCTGATTGCTTGATGCGAAGCTAAGAAGCCTGTTTGCAGAGTTTTTTTAAATCGTTTTTATACGAGTATTTACTATCGGGATAGCCGGAATTTTGCCGAACGCAAGCTCAGCTTTTAATATCTTTTTCAGATATAATCTTTGTTATTCCTTAAACTATATACCCGTTATAAATCGTTGCAACATTGCGAATTATACACTCTGGACATCATATGGAAGCACCTCGAGCGGTCTAACTCGAGTGCACTCCAATAGCTCTTAAAATACTAAACAATCCTCACACTTCTGTGTAAGGATTCACGCATCGAACAGACATACCCCTGCCTGGACGTGAGCCGAGTTCTTTAAAGTAGTATCCCGACTCGGTCAACTTATAATTCCGACTTATTCGGAAAAAAGAAATACGCCGTCTACATTAGCGTTTTACAAGGGTTTTATGAGATCTGGCAAATAAATGTCAGACAGGAAACCATGGCCCGGAAACCTTAAAACAAGGTCAAAATATAGGGGTACTTTTCCCCCGCATTTTAGCCTCTCAACACGGGATACTTCCGACAGGACCGCAATGAATCAGGAACTCTGGTCTATCAGCTCGCTCAGAATCCGGTCAATATGCCGCTTAAGCTTTACCGGCGGTTTATCCATCAGCACATAAAAACCCTCGGCATTCAGCTGCGCATAGGTTTTCCAACCATTGGAAATCCGCCACGGCATCGAAACGTTTTCCAGCGCCGTTTCAGCGGAAGCTTCATCGAGCCCCAGTTGACCACAGGTCCAGATCGACTTCTCCTGCGACATATTCTGGCGTTGCACCGTTTCGAACGCAAAATACTCTGCTACCTGCTCCTCAATCCCCATTTCTTTATTAAGGTAGGGATTCGGCGGGGGCGGCAAACCCGCCGGCTTCATATTTTCATGTGCATACTTATAAAAGCCCCGCATCAGTCCGATCGCCCGGTCAATCACCTCGGTTTTTTCAACCAACGCAACCGGATCCATATCCGCCCGCTCCGCAATCATCTTATAATCCACCACGCCGTCAACAACGGCCTTCAACACCCGGTCTGCCTCTAATTCATTCATAAGCAACATCCTATTCATCCATACTCCCGAAGCAATGCTTTTGCGATTCTTTGCGATCTTTTGCGACCAAATCCATTGCTCGCTTACAAAGAATTCATTATTCTGCGCAAATGAACCTAATATTCCAGACATTGGAAACCGCCTTCCCCCGCTCCGGCCTCTACCGGAACGGAAACACAGAAAACACGCTACACGAAACCGCGTTGCCCTTCAGCCGGTTCCCCTGGCGCGAACGCCACTTGCAATGCCTTTGGGCCGATCCGCGTAACCGCCCGACCGCACTGCAAACCTCCGAAGGAGAAACCGTCACCGTCGAACACCCCGGCGACTGGAATCTCGAACCCGGCCCCGATTTCCTCAACGCCGCGCTATTAATAGGAAAAGAAAAACGCCGCGTCACCGGCGATCTCGAAATTCACATCCATCCCAACGGATGGAACCAGCACGGTCACGCCGATGATCCAAACTTTTCCAACACCCGCTTCCACGTCGTCTACTTCCAAGGATTGGAAATTCCCGGCCTCATCCAGATTCCGCTGCAGGAAACC
>CAKZQV010000337.1 GCA_937141895.1 uncultured Verrucomicrobiota bacterium | reverse complement strand
GGCTATTGGGAACAGATGAGGTGCGCCGTCGATTGGATGCCATGGCCGCAGGATCCACGATTCCGCATGTGAGTATTGCTATGCTGAGTAAATTGAAGGTCACCATTCCTACTCTAAAGACGCAGCGTCGGTTGTTGGCCATGCGGGAGGCGGCCAGCTCTGAAGTGCACCTGTTGCAAGATCTATTGAAAGAGACAAGGCAACGGAATAAAGCGATCTTAAACAAATTTTTGAAAACACAATTGGAGTCCGAAGCACATGAGCGCATCTAACATTGACCAAAACCAGATCAACGAAGTGGTATGGCGAGCCTGCGACACGTTTCGCGGAGTGGTGGATCCGTCCGAATATAAAAACTACATCCTGGTGATGCTGTTTGTGAAATATCTTAGTGATCTGGCTAAGGAGAAGCAGGAGGAGGCAGAAAAGAAATATCCGGAGAAACCCGAGCTGGTGGAGCGCTTTATGAGTCGTCAGCGCTTTGTGCTGCCGGAGGGTACGGAGTTTGCGAGTCTTTTTGCCAAACGCAATGATGCCAATATTGGGGAGGAGATTGATGTGGCACTCGAAGCGATCGAGGAGGCGAATAAAGCGAAGCTGGAAGGAGTTTTCCGTAACATACGCTTTAACTCGGAATCGAATCTGGGGGAGACTAAAGACCGGAACAAACGGTTGAAGAATCTGTTGGAGGATTTTGCCGATCCGCGTTTGGACCTTCGCCCTTCGGTGGTGGGGGATGCGGATGTTATTGGCGATGTGTATGAATACCTCATTGCCCGCTTTGCCAGTGATTCGGGAAAAAAGGGGGGTGAGTTCTATACCCCAAAGGGGGTGGCGGTGTTGTTGGCGAAATTGGTCAAACCGGAGAAAGGCGCGAAAATATGTGATCCTACCTGCGGCTCGGGTTCTTTATTGGTTCGAGTGGCCAATGAAGTGCCGGATGCGGATGATTATGCCCTGTATGGACAGGAGAGTAATGGCAGTACCTGGGCCTTATGTCGGATGAACATGTTTCTGCACGGGAAAGATTCGGCCGACATTAAATGGGGCGATACCCTGAATAATCCGAAGCTGGTCACCAACGGATCTCTGATGAAGTTCGATGTGGTGGTGGCCAATCCGCCTTTCTCGCTGGATAAGTGGGGGGCAGAAGAAGCATCATCCGATCCCTACAAACGATTTTTGCGGGGCGTACCTCCAAAAAGCAAAGGGGACTTCGCGTTTATCTCTCATATGGTGGAAACCACCATCAAGGATACCGGACGGGTGGGTGTGATCGTGCCGCATGGGGTGTTGTTTCGGGGCGGAGCAGAAGGACGAATCCGTCGGGCCATGATCGAGGAAAACCTGCTGGAGTGCGTGGTGGGTCTGCCGGCGAACTTATTTTTTGGCACCGGAATTCCGGCTGCGATCCTGTTGTTTAATCGGGGGAAGGCCACTCGGGATGTGCTGTTTATCGATGCCAGCAAGCAGTTTGAAAAAGGGACCAATCAGAACATTCTGCGTGCTGAGGATATTGACCGTATTGTGGAAACCCGAGAGGCCTTTGAATCTGTAGAGAAGTATGCCCAACGTGCGAGCTTTGATGACATTGAGGAAAATGAGTTCAATCTCA